>JBILIX010000033.1:0-11965 GCA_044368835.1 Flavobacteriales bacterium
TCTTCGTTGATGGGCTCACCCACAGAGCCCAGCACACGCAACGATTGCAGTGAATAGGGGAGTACATGGTCGAGCCCTGCCGACATCAACGAGCGAATCGCGGTTGGTGCTGTGTAGAAAATATTCACGCGGTGCTTATCCACCACTTCCCAAAATCGTCCCGCATCGGGATAGGTGGGTATGCCTTCAAACATGAGCGTAGTAGCTCCGTTCAATAACGGACCGTATAGGATGTAGCTGTGCCCTGTGACCCAACCAATGTCGGCCGTGCACCAGTGAATCTCTCCGGGTTTGTATTGAAACACATTGCTAAACGTATAGCCGGCATACACCATGTAGCCGCCACATGTGTGCAAAACGCCTTTCGGTTTGCCTGTGCTTCCACTGGTGTAGAGGATGAAAAGCGGATCTTCACTTTGCATGGCTACCGGTTCGAAGTGCGGCGCGGCGTGTGCGCGTTCTTCTGCATAGTCGACATCGCGACCTTCTGCCATGGGCACCTCCCAGTTCATCCGATTCACCACTAACACACGCTCTACCGAGGTGCATTGCGTGAGTGCTTCATCCACGATTGCTTTCACGGCTATTTGCTTGGCTCCGCGACTCATGGCATCGGTGGTGATAACGACCTTGCATGAACTGTCGTTGATGCGGTCGGCTACAGAGTTGGCGCTGAACCCGGCAAATACCACCGAGTGGATTGCACCGATGCGCGCACATGCAAGTACGGCATACGCCAGCTCGGGTATCATAGGCATGTAAATGCACACACGGTCGCCTTTATTTACGCCCAATTCGGTTAGGACGTTGGCCATGCGGCACACTTCGTCGTGCAGCTCACGGTAAGAAATATGCTTTGCACCTTCCCGAGGTTCGTTGGGCTCCCAGATAATGGCGGTTTGGTCGGCATTGCTTTTCAAATGACGGTCAATGCAGTTCTCCGTGATGTTGAGTTCCGCACCCAAGAACCACTTCACGTCGGGCGCTTGGAAGTTCCACTCCAGCGCTGTGTGCCAGGGTTTGCGCCACTGATAATGCGATGCAACATCTTCCCAAAAGGTTTCAGGCGATTCGGTGCTGAAACGATACGCTGCATCGTAGTCGGCAGCGGTGGTCAATTGAAACGGGAAGCGTGACATGGTCAATTCGGTATGCCACGAAAGTAAGCAACGCGTCTTTTGATTCATTTGGCACTTTATCATTTGCCAAACGCAATTGCGAATTACCTTTACCCACATGTTGTTTTTCATGCGAAAATTGACCTTGCTTCTTTGTCTGCTAGCCGCAAGTGCGCAGCTGTGGGCAGTGCGTGTTACGTTCGACTATCGAGTGTTCTTCGCGCCCGGTGTTGGTCCCTATGCAGAGTTCGTAACCTCGTTCGATGCCTCTACCTTCGAGCATCAGTCGCTCGACTCGGGCTATGTGCAGGCTCATGCCGAGCTTACGCTGGTGCTTATGCGTGCAGGTTCCATCGTGGACGCGCGCAAGGTGATGGTCGACGGACCGGTGGTGTTGGGAAGCGAAAAGTCTGACTTTCTCTCCATTGAGCGTTTTGCCGTTCCTGCGGGTAATTACGACTTGGAAATTGAGGTGCGCGATGTAAACGCCTCGCAAAAAGCTCCGGAATCGCTCATACAGAAAATTGAAGTGGTGGTCCCGGCAAAGGGCGTTTTCATTTCCGATATTGAATGGGTGAGCGCCTATCGGCCTTCGACCGATGCAAACGCATTCAGCAAGTCGGGATACGATATGATTCCGTTTGTGAGCAGTTATTTTGGAACGTCACTTAACAGCATAATCTATTACGCAGAAATCTACCGAGCCGACAGTGTGTGGGGCGTTGGAAATCCTTTCGTTACAACAGTGTGCATCGTCAATATGAAGGACAATTCAGTGGAGTTTTGCAAACGGGTTAAGAAGGAAAAAGCAGCGGTAGTAGTCCCCATGTTGCAGACGCTCGACATTTCAGATGTTCCTGCAGGGCAGTACAAACTCCGCATTGAAGTGCGCGATCGAGAAAATAATTTGGTAGCTCTGCGTGAACGTGAATTCTCGCGCAACAAAATAGCAGCGCTTTCGAATGCTGACCTTACTGAAACAGGTTCGGTTACTTCGGCGCAAGTTGCGTTGTCGTTTGCCTCACGCTTCACTAATCCTGATTCGTTGCGTCAAATACTTTACTACCATATTCCAATTGCCAAGGACATCGATCGCGATGCGATAGACCGTCAAATTCCGAAGGCCGATTTGAATACGATGCAAAGTTTCTTGTATTCGTTTTGGTGGAAGCGCAATCCTGAAAATCCGGAAGCTGCGTGGTTGGAGTACGCCTCGAAGATTGAGATTGTAAAAGACAATTTTGAAACACGCATCAAGAAGGGCTGGCAAACTGACCGCGGGCGCGTTTATCTGCAATACGGCCCACCGAATACACGCATTGTGCGCAACCACGAAGTCGATTATTGGCCGTTTGAAATCTGGCACTACTACTCAACCGATAACAATTTGCACAACCGTCGCTTCCTGTTTTACGATACCACGTTGATGGGCGACATGGAGTTGTTGCACAGCGATGTTCCCGAGGAGACGAAGAATTTCAATTGGAAAGAAATGGTCCGCTCGCGGCCAACAGCGCTCAATATGGGCGATGCTTCGAGACTTAACGCAGGCAACAGAACAGATACCAACAGCCGCGACGAAATCGAGAATCTGTGGTACAGTCCCCATTGATTGGAAGAAATGAAGCGCGTCGCAGTGGTCATATTGAATTGGAACGGGGAAAAATTCCTACGTCAGTTCTTGCCCGGAGTTGTGCAGCATAGTGAGTCGTTGGCCGATGTGGTGGTTATCGATAATGCATCGTCCGACAATTCTCTGAGTATCCTTCGCAACGAATTCCCTTCTGTGTCAATCGTTGAATTGGACAAGAATTATGGTTTTGCCGGAGGTTACAATCATGGCTTGCGAAAGGTGCACAATGAATTTTACGTGCTATTGAATTCTGATGTGGAAGTAACACCCGATTGGATTGCCCCTGTGCTGCGCTACATGGATTCAACCCCGCGCATGGTGGCATGCCAGCCGAAGATTTTAGATTTTCATCGCAAAGAATGGTTTGAGTACGCCGGTGCTGCCGGTGGTTATATCGATAAAGATGCTTATGCATTTTGTGCTGGACGCGTGTTCTTTGAGTTCGAGAAAGATCTGGGGCAGTACAGTAGCAATGAGGAGGTTTTTTGGGCTTCAGGTGCAGCCATGTTCATTCGCCGCGATGCGTGGATCGAAGTAGGTGGGCTCGATGAAGACTTTTTTGCGCACATGGAAGAAATCGACTTGTGCTGGCGCTTGAAAAACCGCGGATATAAAGTGGGAGCTTGCCGCGAATCGAAGGTGTATCATTACGGAGGCGGAACGCTCGACAGGCAGAGCCCGTTTAAGACCTACCTCAACTTTCGGAATAACCTGTACATGCTGGTGAAAAACTACCACACCAGCAACCTGCGGTTGAAACTTGTGCGGCGCATGCTGCTCGACGGTGTGGCAGGATTTCGTTTCATCACGGAAGGTAAGTGGAGTCATTTTTCGGCCGTATTGAAGGCCCATTTCAGTTTCTATAAAAACATGCGTGTCTTGCAACGCAAGCGTCGCAAGGAGGAACTCGCTATCGTAGAGCCGAATCTCACAGGCGTCTACAACAAAAGCATTCTGAAGCATTTCTTCTTGTTTAAAAAGCGTCGGTTTACCGATTTGAACCCGTCCGATTTTAATCGATGATTATGCTAGCCTGCATGGCATAACAACGTGTTGTTTCTCGCAGAAAGCTAATTGAACTTGAAGCTTCAAATAGTTGCTGCATGTCAATCCTTGAGATTTGGTTGCGTTCGCCTTTGTTACGCATTGTATTGCCGCTGTTGGCGGGTATTTACGGTTGTGATCTGTGCGGGTTAGACACGTTTTGTGCGTGTGTGCTGGTTGGTTATGCTGCCTATTTTTTCATGCGTTGGGGCATTAACCGGCATTGGGATACATTCTATAATTCATTTCACATCGGCATATTTTATTCGTGCTTGTGGATTACTATAGGCGTGGGCATGCAGCGAATAACCGATCGGCAGACAGACTCATGGCATGTGCTGCAGCATGCCGGTAAACGTAGGGCAATAGCGATGCGACTTGCCGATGAGCCTATTGAAAGCAATGGGCGATTCAAGGTTCAGGGTGAAGTGCTCGGGGTCGATTCAGCGGGAATGAAGATGAGCTGCAGAGGTTTGATTTCCCTAACCATTGAACGCGACAGTTCGCACTTGCATGCGCTGCATGTCGATGACGTGATAGTAGCTTACTTTACTCCGCAACTATTGGACGGACCTCGCAATCCATTGGAGTTTGATTACGCGTCATACATGCGCCGACAAGATGTTTGGCTGCAGGGCTATGTGCCTTCCGACATGTGGTGTTTAGACTCTTCATTGCATAAGTCGACCGTTCACGGAGCGTTTATTCGTTGGCGCGAGCAGATGCTTCATCAATTGTCGTTTGCGGCTATTGAGCCTCGTGAGGTGGGCGTGTTGTCGGCTCTTGTGTTGGGAAAGTCCTCTGCTATTGATAGAGAGGTTATGCAAACCTATGCAAGTGCCGGAGTGGTGCATGTGCTGGCGGTTTCGGGCTTGCACGTGGCGCTCATTTACATGTTGCTGAAGCCCTTGTTCGAACGCTTGTGGGGTAAGGGTAAGGCACGCAAGCTGAAGACAGTTGTGCCCACCGTGTTGTTGTGGTTTTATGCAGCAATGACCGGATTTTCTCCTTCCGTATTGCGCGCAGCCTGGATGTTTTCGTTTGTAATCGTGGCCGACAATTACGGCATGCGCAATACCAACTACAACACCATGGCAGCTTCTGCGCTGTTGCTCTTGTGCTTTGATCCGCAGGTGGCTTTCAGTATGGGCTTCATGCTTTCATACTTAGCCGTTATTGGCATCGCGGCGATTCATCCGACGTTGCATCGAATGTGCTATTTCCAATCGCGTGTTGGCAAGTGGTTGTGGGAACTCTCGAGTGTTTCTATTTCTGCGCAGGTTGCTACGATGCCGCTTACGCTTTACCTGTTTCACCAATTTCCAACCTGGTTTGTGCTTACCAATGCATTGGTAATTCCATTATCGACCATCATTCTCTACCTGGCGCTATTCTTTTTTGCGGCACTTGCTTATGCGCCGCTTGCATCTTTTGTCGGTGGTTTACTTGGTCTGCTCACGCGCATCATGAACGACCTCATGCAGTGGGCGGCAAGTTGGCCTTGCGCGCTTATTGACCAGATTTATTGGGAGCCGTGGGAGGCTCTCGTGTGTGCAGCGCTTATCGTGACGTTGTGCTTTACGTTTTTGGATCGAAACAGGCGCGCAGGGCTTTGGAGCTTGGGATTGATTTCGTTCTGGATTGCCGGGAATACCATTCAGTTAATGCGAAAACAACAACAAGAGGAGGTTTGCATACACAGCTCGTTTTCCGTTGAAAGTATCACGGCGTACAATCAAGGTTGTCTCAGTATTATTAGTTCTGATCCAATAAAGGAAAACAGGCTCTTGAATTATCGGTTGAGTCTGGAATCAAACGCGTGCGATACAATAGAGTGGGGCAGTTGCTCAGGCACTTCAAACATCATTTCTAGCCACCCATGGATGCAAGTCAACGATTGTCTGTTGTTCATTGCGGATAGTTCGCTTCGGGATTGTTCAACACTCGATAGCTCGGTTGTGGTGTATTTCACCGACAAAGGCAAACCGCATTTTTGGAAGCAGGAGGAGCTACGCAAGGTGCATGGTCACACGGTCATACTTGGCAATAAGCTCTCACGCAAACGTCGATGGTGGCTTAAAACGCAACTGCGCGATTCGTGTCGGGTGTTCGATTTGAAAGACGGAGCGGTGTTTTGGCGTGAGGGGAGGTGGGTAATCGGAAAAGGGGTAAGCGGAAAAGGGATAAGGTGATTACCCTTTTCCGCTTACCCCTTACCCCTTTTCCGCTTACCCCTTACCCCTTTTCCGCTTACCCCTAAAAAAAAAAGGGCCGCCCCTTTCGAGACAGCCTTTTTATAGATCGTGTTGGTGTTGTATTACTCAGCAACCACTTCAAACTTCACCACAGCTGAAACTTCTTTGTGAAGTTTCACTTTGGCTTCGTAAGCGCCGAGCATCTTGATGTTGTCGTCAGACAAGCTGATGCTCTTGCGGTCGATGTTGAAGCCGGCTTTTGCCAATGCTTCAGACAACTGGATGGTGTTTACTGATCCGAAAATCTTTCCGGTTTCAGATGCCTTAGTGCCGATTTTCACTTCGAGAGCGCCGAGTTTGTCAGCCGTAGCCTGGGCTTCAGCCAAAATCTTGGTCTCTTTGTGTGCACGTTGCTTTAAGTTTTCAGCCAGCATTTTTTTAGCGCTGTCTGTAGCTGCAATGGCGTATCCACGTGGGATGAGGAAATTGCGAGCATAACCAGGCTTCACAACGACTACTTCGTCTTTGGCGCCTAGCTTTTCGATGTTTGATTTCAGAATTACTTCCATGATTATTCCCTCCGTGTGATTATTTCAACATGTCTGCTACGTAAGGCATAAGGGCCAAGTGACGGGCCTTTTTAACTGCCTGTGCTACTTTACGCTGATACTTCAATGAAGTACCTGTAAGACGGCGCGGCAGAAGCTTACCTTGTTCATTGCACAGCTTCAACAAGAAGTCTGCGTCTTTGTAGTCGATATACTTGATACCGTGCTTCTTGAAGCGGCAGTATTTCTCCTGCTTGGTTTCAATATCGATGGGATTCAGATAACGAATTTCGTCAGCCATTTTTTTTCTGTTTTTGAGGATTAATGAAGATTAAGCTTCGGCTTTGGTTTCTTTCTTTTCCTTAGCCTTGTTTCGACGGCTCTCAGCGTACAGCGTGTGGAACTTGTCCATGGCAGTCGTGAGGAAGCGCAATACGCGCTCATCGCGGCGGAATTCAGTCTCGAATGGGGTGATAGCCTCACCGGGTGCTTCGAACTCCATCAAATAGTAGAAGCCAGTCGATTTCTTCTGGATAGGGTAAGCCAACTTTCTCAAGCCCCAATTTTCTTCGTGCTTGATAGTGGCGCCCTTGCCCTTCAAAAACTTCTTGAACTTATCTACTGTTTCCGCTGCCTGCTCTTCAGACAGCACGGGAGTCAAAATGAAAACAGTTTCGTAACGGTTCATTGATTTTGAGTTATTTATTTAAAATTTTGGAGCGCGAAAATACGACGGAAATCGGATTGTGCAAGAGAAATTAAGGGCGAGGGGCGAAGTGCGAGGTGCGAGGGGTCGAGGCTTGTAGTCCTAAGTTGTTGTTTTGCAGTATTTTGGAGGTTGGGTTGAAGGTTTGAGGTTGAAAGTTAGGCGTCGAGAATTCACCTCTACCTAATCTGTAATCCCTAATCCCTCGGTCCTCAGTCCCCAATCCCTAGCTCTTCGCTTTCTCCAGCGTTATTTTATAGTCCTCCGTGTTCCCCTTGATGCGCACATTCACAAAACGCGTTTTTTTACCATCCTTGGCATATTGTATATCGTCTACCTGTTCCGGATCGACTTCTTCGGCCTTTTTGCCAAACAACTTGGAAGCAGCTGCATTAGTGACCATTTTCCAAGGTATGCGCACGTAGTAATCCATATTTAAATCCATGTCCTGCGAACCTTTGATATCCATAAATCCAATGGATGAGTTGATGGTCATGGTCGGAATGCTGAGAATGCCCGCGTTGAAATCCATGTGGTTAGACAACGTGTCGAAAGCCACACGCTTTAGGTTCTTGTCTGCGAAATAAGCCGACATGCTTTCCAGCATAGAGAAGTTGTCGAGTCGGCCTTCTGTAACCGTTAAATCCAAATGAATCTCAGATTCATTGATTATTGGGACAAGATCTTTGTGCATTCTGAGCTTACCTGTGATATGACCGGAAAGCTTTCCATGCAGGTTTTCCGAAACGAGATAGTCTTGCCCGAAATTATCAAACTTCATCATGAGCTTATCCAGGTCTACATGCTTCACTTCTATGTCCGGACTGAAGTAAATGCTCGCAGGGTTCGATCCATTAAAATGTCCTTTTAAATTCCATTCACCATCGGCGGCTTTCAATTTCAATCGGTCGATGTGCAGATAATGGTCCGGGGTAATATGCATGGCTGCATCAATGTCGTGAATGAGGTATTTGTGGTAATTGAGATGACCTATGCGCACATCAAAGGTCATGTGAGAAAACGGTAATTCATAAATGTTGAAGCCCTGATCATGAACCGCCATTGAACTAGCTGATTGTGATTGTTGCGTTGCTGAGGCAGTTGCAGAAACTGCGCTCAATTGATACATGAACAGTTGATCGAAATCCAATCGGTTGGATGTTAGTTCGAGCTTGTTCTCCCGAATCTTCTGCGACTCATCATCACCTAGGTAGTAATGCAGCGTGGTCTTGATATCGCTATTGCCGAGTTTGCCGCTGAAATCTTCGATTACCAAGTGATCTTTTTCGTAGTGAATTCGGCCTTTCAATTTTTCCATGCGCAGTGCATGCAATTTCATCTTCGCTTCGAATTGATCCAGTTTCAGATCGATGGATTGAAGCCCTTCGTTGAAATGGAGATCGGTCGATCCACGTAAAATCAAGTTGTCAAATTCCTCATGGCGGTAGTCTTCCGGAACATAGTTTTCGCCTTTGTACGAGAAGATGTCTTCCAGTTGAAGCATGTTCGACGTTAAGTTGAACTCTACATGCGTGTCGCCTTGGGGATGCTCCGCAAACCACAAATCGTAGTGTTTGAGTTTGCCGCTGAAATGAAAGTCACTTTTATCCAAAAGCCCCGAGAAATCAATGACCCTGAAATCTTCCTCTTCTACAAATACGTCGGCATGAAAATTTTGGATTTTGTGCGGATAGTGTGTGAGCTGGGCGCTGAAATTATCAATGAAGAATTCCCCAATGGGCAAATGAGGTGATTCGGTGAATGCCTGTGCGCTGGCATTGAAATGCAAATCAATAGAGAGGTCCTTGATTTGCTCATCAAACGATGCGATACTGTCTTTGCCGGTAAGTTCAAACAAGTCGAGCATGGAGCTGGTCACCTTCAACTTGGCGAGCACGGGTTGGTCGGTGTGGTGAATAATGGCAGGCAAGTCGTCTACCGTTCCACTCACGTGAATGTCGGAGTTGCCCATTTGCACATTACAGTAGTCGATGACGGCTTGGTGTCCGTTCATTTCCGCTTGAAGGTCGATGTCTTTGATAGGCACTTTTCCATCTGTACTGCTAAAGCTAAGGTTATCGATTTTCAATTGAGTAAAGTACGATTCATTCAGTTTTTCAATGCTTTTTTCGGGGTGTTCCAGACTGATGATGTCGTGGAAGTTTGTAATGAGATTTACTTTTCCATTCAGGTTGTAGAGCTCTGTCAATCCGAAAAATTTTGCTAGAAAGTTTAGATCAAAATCGGAGTCGAGCTGAAGATTGATTTCCGGTTCGTCGAAGTTTTTTACAAGCAGATTGCCTTTGAATGTTCCGGCTTCGGGCCGTGCCGAAAAGTCTTTGATGGCGAACTCCATGGTAGAAGTATTTCGAGCATAGCCATTGGTAAAATAGCCGCTGAAGTTCAATTCATCCAGCTTCTTGTCAACTTCAGTGTTATTGAAGAAAGCATGCTCACAACCAAAGCGCGCATTGATAGCAGGGGTGTTTCCGTTAGATGTTTTTCCCTGCACCGTGGCTTCGAAAAAAATCTGTCCTTTATTCTGATACTTTTTGAGAACCGGCGCAAGTTCGGGTGGGGCAACTGCCATGAACAAGTCGAAATTGGGTTTGTTGCCCGTGAATTTCAAGTCTACGTAAACATCGTTCTTAAAGTCGATGGTTCCGCCGGTTTCAAACATGGCTCCTTCCAGTTTGGCAGTGGTCGGACTTACCACCAGTGATTGATTCAGCTTGGAATAATCTACCTCGGTTTCGAATTCGAAGTGCTTGTGTTTGATGAAGGTCGTATCGCCTTCCAGAATGATGCTGAGTTCGAATTTGGATTCTAAGTCGGCATAAATATGTTCGGGGTTAGACTTGAAGGAGGTTGATGCGTCCGAGATGTAAATGTCTACCATGAGATCTGCATCCGGTTTTGATTTTGATATATCGACGTCTGTTATTTCGATTTTTTTCAAGTGCAGATGAAACTCTTCCTCGGCGTCTTCAACCGGAACTTGCGTAGCGAATGCTTTTGCCAGATTCAATTCGCCATCGGGATATTGCACAAGGTCGATGCGTCCGTGCTCCAGATCGATTTTTTTAATCTCTGTTTTGCCGCTGATGATCGTCCATAGATCGAAGCCTACATACACTTCCTTGAGGTTTACGATGGGTGATGCATCTGAATTCTTTGTTTCGAAAACCTTTAAATCTTCCAAGTCAATGGAGATGTATGGGAAGTCATGAAAGAGCGCGATGTGAGAATCACGCAGTTCAATTCGACCCGTGAAGTCTGCATTGGCTTTGGTGAGCAATTCTTGAACGATGGCGTCTTGCTTCTTGTATAGGACCATGACGGTTGCAGTGAATACCCCAATCAGAATCAATAGACAAATCGAAATAAGAAGTAGTAGTTTCTTAATCATGTGGAAAATATAGTTCAGCCAACGTTACTCATGCAGCCCATTTTAAATTGAATTGAACAAGCGTTTTGTATTTGCTGTTAGTTGTACCTTCCCCTGTCCCCTGTCCCCAGTCCTCAATCCCCACACACCGTCCCAAACGCCTCGATCATCAGTATCACATCCGCAACACCCACAACGCCGTCGAGGTTGAGGTCGGCAGGGCACGAAGAGTCAGTTGGTGGAAGAGTAGAGGTTACACCTTGATTGGCGCAGATAGGTGCAGCGTTGATATCATCGTCGGCGAAACTGAAGCAGTAACCGCACATGGTTCTTTTTAAAAAGCAGCTGGCAAGTTTCACCAGGTTGAGTTGCGGGTAGGTACAATGGTTGGGAAGCACCTGCGGCGCAGTGTGCAACTCGGAACACATCCCATTCTGCAAGCGGTACCCATGAATGGAGTTAGATCCGTGGTAGTATAAAAATCCACTACAAAAGCAAGCAATGAGTGGCCCGCTATTGTAAGGCACCACGCAATCGTTTCCATCGTGAAAGCTGATGACGGGAATACTTGGCTGATCATCCATATCAGCACGCTCGGCCAGAGCCCCGCATTGGTTCACCAGTCCTTTAATAGTATAGGTGGATGTCGAGTTGTTTCCGGAGGCGTCGAGTAAACCTACCTCAGCACTGAATCCGCCTGCCACATGTGCGTCGGCTTCCTGCTGATTCCAAAAGGTGGTTTGCAATCCTGTAATGCTACCCGCGCTTTGTCCGTTTACAAATATCCAGTCGGTATCAATGCCCCATTGCTCAGCGTTATCGACACTGAAGCGCAGTGCAGCGCGCGCATCTTGCACGGCGCAGTAGATTGCCTTCTGCAGGTTAGAGCCATAACAGTTGACGCAAAGCACATTGTCGCAATTCCATCCCAATCGATAGTTGATATTGGCGACAACAAAACCGCGCTTGGCGAATTCCAGACTCTGAAAAGTGAGTTCGTTTTTATCACCGGCGATAAATCCGCCTCCGTGAATATTAAGGATGAATGGACGCTCTTCGACTTCATCAATTGCAGGATTAGGGTAATAAACATCCATAAGCAGCGGCGTATCCTGTCCGGTGAAATACTGTAGTGCAGAACCGTACTGTATGTTTTGCAACACCACAACATCGGCACTGTCGAATACCGCTGTTTCAGAATATCGCTGTGAAACGCAGTGTTGGGCGTTGTGGGCTAAATGCAAGAAAACCGTAAAGGTGAAAATGATGGCTTTTTTCAGAGGCATAATGCGAAGATAGAAATTCAATGCGTCTCATTCTTGCGCATGACTGC
>JBILIX010000280.1:0-3609 GCA_044368835.1 Flavobacteriales bacterium
AGATTACTCGATAAAATTCCCGGTGTAAACAACCTCTACAAGGCCATCTCTGATGTGCTTGGTGCATTTGTTGGCAAGGAGAAAAAGTTCAATCAACCCGTTTTGGTTCGTGTTAGCGATCAAATGGAGTTGGAAATGATTGGCTTTATTACGGATACGAATTTGTCAGAGTTGGGCCACAACATTGAAGGCAAGGTAGCGGTCTATTTCCCAATGAGCTATAGCTTTTCCGGTCACATGATGATCGTGCCCGTGAAGAACATTACCCGCATAGAGCGAAACTCGGTAGATATCTTGAAATACACAATGAGCGGCGGTATCGTGGAGCTCGATCCGGAGAATGAAGGGAAGGTACACCACTAATTTAGTCTTGCTCCACTTCATCGTATTGGTGTGGGGATTTACGGGAATTCTGGGCCGCGAAATCTCGCTAGGCCCCTTTCTGTTGGTATGGTGGCGGGTATTAATTGCGGTTGTAACAATTGCAATACTTATTGCCGTTACAGGTACCAACGTTCGGTCTGAAAAACGAGATCTTATGCGATTTGCCGGCGTAGGTTTGCTTACGGCGGCTCACTGGGTTTGTTTTTTCGCCAGCATCAAATTCTCGAAAATTTCTGTGGCGCTGGTGGTGCTGAGTACCTCCGCCTTCTTTGTTTCAATAATTCATCCCGCACTGAAAAGAGAGGCGCCCAAACGGTATGAGATGCTCCTCGGAATTGTTGTTGTTGCTGGCATTTTCCTCATTTTCAAATTCGAATCAGAATACACGGTCGGCATCCTGTTGTCGTTGCTTGCAGCGTTTCTCGCAGCATTGTTTTCCACGCTCAACGCGCGTCTTGTGGCTACCTATCAACCCACCCAAATGGCGTTTTGGGAAATGCTTTTCGCCTGGTTGGGATTAACGGTTTATATCGCTTTGAGTGGCGAAGGAGGGCGTTTGCTGGAGCTTCCGGAGCCGCGCGACCTGCAGTTGCTTTCTGTGTTGGGTGTTCTCTGTACTGGCGTTGCTTTTATTGTCAGCATTCGTGTAATGAGGGTGCTGAGCCCCTTTACGTGTGCATTGGCCATTAACATGGAGCCGGTATACACAATCGTAATCGCGTTGTACTTATACGGCAGTGATGAACACATGAGCCCGGAGTTTTATTTGGGTGGACTCGTCATCGTGTCGACTCTGTTTTTGGATACGTGGCTCAAAAGACGCCAAATGAAAGCAGCCAAGTCTCACAGCTAGACTTGAGGAAAAGAGGTTTTTAAGCGTAGAGGTTGTTCGCTTGAATGTAGCGCGCAACAGTATCTGGGGTTAACCCAACAATTGAAGACCCCGTTTTTAGAAGGTTTCTTATTTCAGTTGCCGACACCGGCAAGAGCTCTCCTTCTAAGAAATGAATGCGATCCGCTTGAGGCTGCAGTGCCATTGGAATTTGAGGGGTTTCACGATCTCTTGGGTAAACAATAAGCCCGGTGAGCTTAAGCAGTTCCTCGTAGTCTTTCCAGCGATCGAAAACAAGAAGGTTGTCTTCTCCGATTATGAGATGAAACGAATAGTCGGGGTGCTTGCTCAGCAGTTTCTTCACTGTGTCGACTGTAAACGACGGCAAGGGCATGCTAAACTCGATGTCGGTAGCGCTGATGTTCTCCTCGTGGTTGCAAGCCAGTTCCGCCATGGCTAGCCGATGGTGTTGGGGAGCGAGCCCGTGGTTCTCTTTGAACGGATTTTGCGGGCTTACGATCAACCAAACACAATTTAGTTGAAGCTGGTGCAAGGCTTGCCTCGCAATGTGCAAGTGGCCATTGTGAATGGGATTGAACGAGCCGAAGTAAAGGCCAACCGTCATCGTGTGCTCAGAAATTCACGAACACATTGTTCAGCCTCTTTAAGCGCAACCTCCAGTTGTTCATTTACAATGACCGTGTCGAAACGCGGTTCGTATGCCATTTCGTGCTGGGCTTTCGCAACACGTTGCTCGATTTTTTCAGGCGTCTCCGTGCTGCGTTTGCGCAGCCTCTCTTCCAACACTTCAATGCTTGGTGCCTTCACGAAAACGGATAGCGCCTTGTCGCCAAGAATTTTTTTAAGGTTGAGGCCGCCCACTACATCGAGATCGAATATGACGTGCCCTCCCCCACTCCAAATTCGTTCAATTTCGCTGTATAGCGTGCCGTAGTATTGACCATTGTAAACTTCTTCCCACTCAATGAATTCGCCGTTTTTTGCTCTTTGAAGAAAGTCTTCGGGCGCTATAAAATGATAATCTTTTCCGTCGATTTCGTAGTCGCGCTTTTGACGGGTCGTGGCCGATACCGAAAAGGATAGACGCAAATCAGGAATGCCCATAAGGTGCCGCACGATGGTCGTTTTACCTGCGCCGCTGGGTGCCGAGAAGATAATTGCTTTGCCTGTAGACATGTTTGTGGTGTCGGTGGGGTGCAAAAATATCGCTAGAGGACGTTGTTGATTTGTTCTTTGATTTTTTCGAGCTCATCTTTCATGATAACCACCAGGCGCTGCATATCGGCGTCGTTGGCCTTGCTGCCAATCGTATTCACTTCACGGCCTATTTCCTGCGAAATAAAGCCCAGTTTTTTTCCTTGTGATTCGCCTTTCAGTTCATCGCTGAAGTGGGCACAATTCGTTTCAAGGCGCTGGTATTCTTCACTGATGTCGAGTCGTTCCAAATAGTATATCAACTCTTGTTCGAATCGATTTGGATCAATCTTATCGATGGGAATAAGCTCCGCCAGGTTCGTTCTGAGTTTTTCACGAACCCGCTCATTTCTGGCCGCTATAGGCGCGTTGAGCGCCAATCTGTTTTCCAGAATGCAATCAATGCGCTGATGAAAGTCGTTTGAAAGTTTTTCACCCTCGAGCTTCCTGTACGTATCGAATTTATGGAATGCATCTTTGATCATAGAAAACAGAGCGGCCCACTCTTCCTCGTCGAGTTCAGTAGACTCAGGCTTCAGCACATCGGGTATGCGCATGATGGCGTTGATGTAGTCGCCACCCGAAATCTGAGCTTCATCCGCAAACGCTTTGAGGTCTGCGTAATAGGCGAGCATCAGCGGTCGGTTGATGGCCATGCGTTTTTCAGCCTCAAGGCTTTCATAATACACCAACAAGTCGGCCTTGCCGCGTTGTATGTTTTCGCTCAACCACGAGCGGAGCTCCAGTTCTTTTTCCCGATAAGCGCTTGGTATGCGCATGTTCAAGTCGAGCTGTTTGCTATTGAGTGAGCGTAGTTCAACCGTGAATTTTTTATTTCCTACGGTTCCTTCGGCTTTTCCGAAGCCGGTCATGGATCGAAGCATGGTGTAATTTTTTAGAGCGGCATATTGCTATGCTTTTTGCGCGGCATAGTGTCAACTTTATTTTCGAGCATAGCAAATGCGCGAATGAGCTTTTCGCGCGTTTGTGATGGTATGATTACCTCGTCGACGTAGCCGCGTTGCGCAGCGCTGTATGGGTTTGCGAAAAGCTCGGCATATTCTGCTTCTTTTTCTTTCCACTTTTGTTCAGGATTGGCGGCTTCTGAAATTTCTTTTTTGAAAATAATTTCAGCCGCACCTTTTGCGCCCATCACAGCAATTTCAGCTGTTGGCCAG
>JBILIX010000281.1:0-3608 GCA_044368835.1 Flavobacteriales bacterium
TCTTCAAAAGTGTGTTTTTTACAACACGCATTTGGATACCGGCTTTGAAACATTCGCGACGAAGTGAACTGGTAGCCTCGGCATTCAAAGAAGAAGTGTCCGAAAGATAGAAGATCTCAGTGTTCTTGAGTGCATCTACCAATTCGGTGATCTCTTGGTTCTTTTGTTCTTTAGTCATATAAAGAGTCCTCCGATTTTACCAGTGATTAATTCACTGATCTTGGTTCAACATTTACCCCGGGACTCATCGTTGAGCTCATTGAGACGCTCTTAATGTATGTCCCTTTAGCAGAAGAAGGCTTGAGTTTGATGATCGTTTGGATCAACTCTTGGGCATTTTCAGCGAGTTTATTCGCATCGAACGAAACGCGGCCAACACTTGCGTGTACGATACCTGTTTTGTCGACTTTGAAATCGATGTTACCTGCCTTCTTTTCTGTCACAGCCTTTCCAACATCCATAGTCACAGTACCCGTTTTCGGGTTTGGCATAAGACCACGCGGACCGAGAATACGGCCCAGCGCACCTACTTGCCCCATAACGTTGGGTGTGGTGATAATTACATCCACATCGGTCCATCCGCCTTTAATCTTTTCGATGTAGTCGTTCAAACCCACGTGATCAGCTCCTGCAGCTTTGGCTTCTGCCTCCTTGTCGGGAGTACAGAGTACCAAAACACGCACGGCTTTTCCCGTTCCGTGTGGAAGCGACACTGTGCCGCGTACCATTTGGTTGGATTTTTTCGGGTCTACACCGAGGCGAACAGCGATGTCTACAGAAGCGTCGAATTTTGTATTCGTGATTTTCTTCACGACCGACGCTGCTTCAGTAAGAGTATATGCCTTTTCAGCATCGTACTTCTCGAGTGAAGCTTTGCGATTTTTAGTTAGACTTCCCATTGCTGTTTTCCTCCGAAAAAATTAGAAAGGACGGTTACCGGTTACTTGCAGACCCATGCTTCGTGCCGTTCCGGCGACCATTGTCATGGCCGACTCGATGGTGAAGCAATTGAGGTCTGGCATTTTGTCTTCTGCTATGGCACGCACCTGATCCCAGGTTACTTGCCCAATCTTCTGACGGTTTGGCTCTGCAGCTCCCTTTTTCGCCTTAGAGGCGTCGAGGAGTTGCACAGCTGCCGGTGCCGTTTTAATGACGAAGTCAAAAGACTTATCAGTATAAACGGTGATCAATACCGGGCAAACTTTTCCTGCCTTGTCCTGAGTACGCGCATTGAACTGCTTACAGAATTCCATGATGTTAACACCTTTGGAACCGAGAGCAGGGCCTACTGGGGGCGAGGGGTTTGCAGCACCACCTTTGATTTGCAGTTTGACGAATCCAGATACTTCTTTCGCCATTTTACTTTGTGTTTATTTGGTTTGTGCGTGGTTTGCAAGGGGAAGCGAATCGTAACATCTGTTTAAATTCAATGCGCACCACACGCGTCTTAATTCTATTCTAGTGGCGAGTGGCGAATGGCGAGTGGCTAATTATTCGCCACTCGTCACTCGCCATTCGTCATTACTCTTTTTCCACCTGCATGTAGCCAAGCTCTACAGGTGTTTTGCGGCCGAAGATCTTTACCATCACCTTCAACTTCTTCTTCTCTTCGTTAATCTCTTCGATTACACCGCCAAAATTGTTGAATGGACCGTCAATTACTTTCACATTCTCACCCACTACGAATGGAATGTTCAGTTCTTCGCCGCTCTCAGCCAACTCGTCCACCTTACCGAGTATTCGGTTTACTTCCGAAAGTCGGAGTGGAATAGGTTCTCCCTTCTTTTCTGCACCCAAAAAGCCAATCACGTTTGTGATGTTCTTGATGATGTGCGGTATTTCTCCAATGAGCGCTGCCTCAATAAGCACATACCCTGGAAGGTAACTGCGCTCCTTGCTCACTTTCTTACCGTTGCGGATTTGGAATACTTTTTCGGTTGGAATCAACACCTGAGACACATAGTCCTGCATCCCGCGAGCTTTAATTTCGCTCTCGATGTATTCCTTCACCTTTTTTTCCTTACCGCTGATGGCACGCACTACGTACCATTTTTTTTCGATATCGCTCATGTCGATTGGTTGCCTAAATAGGATGGTTTCAAAAAAATCAAGTGAGGAAGGCATACAGGAAGCCGACCAAACCTTTCCATGTTGAAGCAGCATCGCCGCTTACACCGAAAATAAAGTCCATGGCGAAGATGCACACAGTAAGTATCAAGGTCGTGATGAAAACCAACACGGTACTCTCTTGCAACTCAGCCCATGTAGGCCAGGTCACTTTGTGAACTAATTCGTTGTACGACTCTTCCAAATACGTCTTTATTCCAGCCATATTGTTTTCGTTTTTATCCGAATTGCTTCGGTTTTCGTTTGCACGGGCACCAGGACTCGAACCTAGATCAACGGTTTTGGAGACCGCTATTCTGCCATTGAACTATGCCCGTATTAGGGACGAAGGGCGAAGTACGAGGTGCGAAGGAAAAACTACTTCACTATTTCAACACTTCACAACGTCACTGTTTTTATTTTGATTGAGAATCAGTGCTTTTGACATCTTTTCCTCTATCAAAGGATTAGGCACTTTAGCCAATCCTGTTTTAAACGTGAAAGTGAAGGCGATATCTTTTGACGGATATCGCCTTCACTATATGTTTCACACGCGTAAGATTACGCGATGATTTCAGTTACCTGGCCTGCACCAACGGTACGGCCACCTTCGCGGATTGCGAAACGAAGACCTTTGTCCATTGCGATTGGAGCAATCAAGTTTACTTCGATTGATACGTTATCGCCTGGAAGTACCATTTCGCGACCAGCCTCGAGGTTGATCTCTCCGGTTACGTCCGTTGTACGGAAGTAGAACTGAGGACGGTATTTGTTGTGGAATGGAGTGTGACGACCACCTTCTTCTTTCTTCAATACGTAGATCTCAGCCTTGAACTTCATGTGAGGTAGGATAGAACCTGGCTTGCAGATTACCATACCACGACGGATGTCGCTCTTTTCAATACCGCGGAGGAGAAGACCAACGTTGTCACCAGCCTCACCACGGTCAAGAATTTTGCGGAACATCTCAACACCTGTAACGGTTGACTTCAATTTAGCTTCATTGAAACCAATGATGTCAACTTCTTCACCTGAGTTGATTACACCGCGCTCGATACGACCGGTAGCAACTGTACCACGACCAGTGATCGTGAACACGTCTTCTACCGACATCAAGAATGGCTTTTCAACTTCACGGGGAGGAATTGGAATCCAAGTATCTACTGCAGACATCAATTCCATGATTTTTTCAACCCACTTGGCATCACCATTCAAACCACCCAAAGCAGAACCGCGGATGATAGGAGTGTTGTCACCATCGTATTCGTAGAAGCTCAAAAGCTCACGGATTTCCATTTCAACGAGGTCGAGAAGTTCGGTATCGTCAACCATGTCCACTTTGTTCATGAACACAACGATACGTGGAACACCCACCTGACGACCCAACAGGATGTGCTCACGTGTTTGTGGCATTGGTCCGTCGGTAGCAGCTACCACGAGGATAGCACCGTCCATTTGAGCAGCACCTGTAACCATGTTCTTTACATAGTCGGCGTGACCCG
>JBILIX010000316.1:0-3187 GCA_044368835.1 Flavobacteriales bacterium
GGTTTGCCTTTTTTTGTGTCTGCAGCTATTTCTTGACACGCTTGTATGAGAATCATATAATACTTGTCGGCCTGTCGTTCAGACCATTCATCGTACGTGTAATCCCAGATGTTGGCAAGATCCTCAACAGCCCTTTTCGAATAGTTGACCTTAGCCATTCTTCTTTCTCTTCTTAAGAGCAACCAGATGTTTCTTCGGGTCAAAGTTTTTTGCAGTGCCGCTATCTAGGCCTTCCTGAATAGCTTTCTTTAAGTTTGCTAGTTTGCCCTCTTCTTCCTCCAGCAGTCGAAGCCCCGCTCTCACCACTTCACTGGCGTTGCTGAAGCGCCCTTGATGAATTGAGTTTTCAATGAAAGATTCAAAGTGATTCCCTAATGAGATGGAGGTGTTCTTACCCATGCTGAATGTTTTTGCTAAGTTACCATATTTTGGTAATTATGCAAGGGGTGAGTTTGAAGTTAAACTATATTCCTGTCGAAGCTGACTTCAAACCATCAATTTTGTTGGCTATGTCAGAAATAGCAATTATTGTTTTACTCAGCCTTTTTTTAATGTTAGATGCGCTCATTCAACCATCATGCGCACAACTTTCACAACCCATGATCGGGGAATGAATCGTGATGAATTCGCCAGTATGAAATTGAAGGTGCCGTGAATAGCCACCGGCTTGCCTTTCATCATGGCTGCATATCCATATTTAGCAACCTCCTGGCCAGTGGGTAGATTTTTATTCTTGAAAAGCTTGCTATTATCCATACCGGCAGCCGACTTGAAGTGGGTGTTTGTTGCACCCGGGCAAAGCGCGGTAACACTGACTCCCTTGTCGCTGACCTCGTTGTTGACTGCTTCCGAAAAGCTCAACACATAGGCCTTGGTGGCGCAATACACGGCCATGGTTGGTCCCGGCTGGAAGGAAGCGGTAGATGCCACGTTCATGATCTTGCCGCTGCTGCGCATCATCATGTCTTGCAGGTAGAGTTTGGTGAACTGCGTGAGCGTGGTCATATTCAGACTGATCATCTGCTCTTCTTTGTGCCAATCCGTTGCGACGAAATGTCCGAAATCGCCAAAGCCTGCGTTGTTGATGAGGTAGTCGATTTGGATGTTCCGGCGCGTGGTTTCGTCATACACGTCCTTCGCAGCATCGCGCTGAGAAAGATCTTTGGAAATGATTAGCACCTGAATCTTATATTGATTCTCCAATTCAGTTTTAAGTGCCTCCAGGTTGGCCGTGCTTCGGGCAACCAAAACCAAATCACCTCCTTTGGAAGCGTGAATTTTGGCTAGTTCCAATCCTATACCGCTGGATGCGCCCGTTATAAGTGCTGTGTTTTTCATCTTCAGTGTGTTGTGTCCTATAATCTCTATTGGCTCCGCTGAGCGAGAGCGCTCAATACTCGTTATACTTCATTCAATTGAATGGCATGCTGCTCCGTTTGATGCTCGTTGAAATTGTCCCAAGACGGCGCTGCATCTGCAGATTGTCCCAATAGCGCATCGAGGTAACTATTGTTTTTCTTGTATCGGTTGTGTAATACTTCGAGCACGGCGAAGAAAAATGCATCGAGGCGTTCGATGTGCTTGAAGTTGGTCAACGATGTGTCGTTCAGTTGCAATAGATCTAGGATCGCTTGTTTTTCTTCAACACTCATCGTTGTTCGGAAACCTTCTTTGAGCGCCCGGAACACGAGGTTATTCCACACTACGCTGTCGGACGCCCAAGCCACATCTGTGACACAACGCGAATGCTCGCAGATGAGCACAATGGCGTGCAGCACTGCGGGTAGGTAGTCGGCAGGGAATTCATCGAAACTGCGGAACTCGAATCCACTTTGGTAGAGTTTCTCGCGGTTGAAATCGAGGCCTAAATCGGAGAGTAGGTCGTAGCTCAACTCTGCTTCCACCTGGTCTCTCCACCATATTTTCTCTTCCTTCGTAAACTTCAGCAGCTTGCGAAACTCTTCGACAGGGTAGGTGAGTATCTTGCCCTTAGCCATCGATTGATGATAAGTGCCAACGCCTGTGTAGCGCGACATCGCATTGCGCATCGACCCTCCGGCAAACTTCTCGTCCAAGTTGTGCTTGTCGCTAATAACGGATAGAATGTCGGGGCTGCCCAATGTGGCTATAAAGAAGGGCTCAAACCATTGCAACATATAAATCGCGTTGGAATGCGCGACGTCAAAAGCATCGTAGTCAACTATTTTGCTGTCTTCTGTGAGTGTGGGAAGCGTGATGTGAAAGTGAAACGTACCGTTGTTGAAGAGAACCAGGTTCTTCTGGTTCGACATGAACATGTTGATGCCAATATTATATTCAGGGTAAGTCAATGTTCCTTTTAGGATTTCTGACTCATTGAGCTTCTCTAAAAAGATTCGCTTGGAGGCCTTCAATTCATTGCAAGCTTCTTCGATTGTACGGTTTTCAAAATACTTGGTAACAAACTCAATGGAGTCGCCGTCAAAAATGATACACCCCATAGGCATGTTCTTCTGCGTCAGCATGCTTTGCACGGAGTAAGGTTGTTTTTCAAGAAACAACTCGAGTATCGATTTTCCCGCATACTCCGGATTGTCGAGCAAGGGCGGTGGTGACAGTAGTGTTTTGTGTTGAAACTTGATGTCGAGCTTTTCGAGTGAATGACTGTTCATCATTCGGCTCACACTGTAGTTTTTATGATTGTCAAATGCCGCGGCCAGGGCGGTTTCTAGAGTTCCTTTTTTATAGCATTTGAGGTAGTCGATGCTGTAGCGCTCGCGCCCCATTTTTTCTTGGATGAATTGTCCTGATACCAGGAGCGACTCTTCGAACTGGAGGTACGTTTCGTTTTCTAACCCAATGCCCCAGTATATTTTTCGAATTGGGTTATGTTTCATGGTGTGTCGAGCTTTCAATAGTTTGTGTGTAGTTGTAGGTTGCAATCTGCGGTTTAGGTTGTGGGGGCGGGCTGTATAAGATTATCTACTCATGGTAGAATAACACGAAGGATGAATAGCGGTTGTGCTTCCACCAGGCTCGTCTTTTTCTTGCGAAATAATTGTAGTTCAGCTTGCCTGCCTGTGATTGCAATGGGTAGATGACCTCGTCGTTTTCGCGGAAGGCTTTCTTCTTTTCAGTTTCGGGCACGATAGGCACAATGTGGCCGGAAAGCCCCACCGTTTTGCGTTGCGCGCAGATGATACCCACG
>JBILIX010000034.1:0-11950 GCA_044368835.1 Flavobacteriales bacterium
ACTCATTAAAGGCCGCGTTGGCATACGCAGCGCACGTATCGGCAATAACAATCTTCTTGAAGAAACCCCACAGTATCTGACGCATGCCTTCAGCCGCCAAAGCGCCGTTGAACAATGGCTTTGCGTGAAACTGATAGAGCAGGTTGGCTGCACGTTCGATGGGCCCGGCAACCAACTGTGGGAAGTACATGACATACAGCGAATAGGTCACAAAATCTTTCTCCGGCTTTTGCTTGCCCCAATACACCTCTACAACATAGCTCAGGCTTTGGAAGGTGTGAAACGATAGACCAATGGGAAGGATGATGTCCATAGTCTCGAGGGAGTAGTTCCAATGAATCAGTTTGGCAATGGCGTTGGTATTGTCGATGAAAAAGTTGTAGTACTTGAAAACAAACAACACCATGCAGGTAGAAATGATGCTCAGGATGAGCCATATCTTTTTCGCTCGGCCTTCTGAAGCAGCGATTTTAATACCCGCGAAATAGTCAATGAGAATGGTGATGAATAGAATGAGAATGTACTTCGGAATGAAGAACATGTAGAATATGCAGCTGCTGATGAGTAAAAGCCAAGTCTTACCGCGAGGCAGATTCTTGAATACACTCCAGTACAAACTGAAAATTAGAGCAAGGAAAAAAAGAAATTCCGTAGAATTAAAAAGCATAGACCTTGGTGGTTAAGTTGTGCAGCACAAACATAACCAAAAGGAAACAAATGGAACGGATTAGTTGAGCGAAGGATCGTCGGGCAGGTTGGCAATCATTTGCCCTTTCTTGCCCATGCTTTTCATGATGGTCTTCCAAAGATCATTGTTGTCACTATTCATGAGTATCTCTTTGGAAGCATTTGCGACAAACCATGATTTGCTTTGGATTTCGTTTTCCAATTGCTCAGGCGACCAGCCGCTATAGCCAACGAAGAAGCGCACCTCGTCTTTTTTTACATCGCCCGTAAAGAGCATTTTCTTCAGGATGTCGAAGTTACCACCCATGAACACTCCGGGAATGATTTCGACGCTGTCCGAAATTTTGTTGCCCAAGGTATGAAGGTAATAAAGATTGCTGTTGCGAACAGGGCCACCGATGCTGATGCGCCCCTTGAAGGAAGGCATGTTCTCCATGATTTGTTCCAGGTCTACGTTGATATAATTATTCAACACAAAGCCAAATGAACCATCGTGGTTGTGCTCGCACAAAAAAATAACCGTTCGCTTGAAGTACGGGTCATTCAAAAAGGGCTCAGCTAAAAGTACCTGGCCTTTGCTGGGCTTGATATTTTTATCGGGTACGAAATCCATAGCACTAATTTATAGGCTTAAAACGTGCACGGTGGGTAAAAGTTGCAAATTAATGACGAGTGGCGAACGGAGAGTGGCGAAGGAATAGACACTCATCACTCGCCACTCGCCATTCGCCACTCGCCACTCGCCACTATTATGGGAATATCCCCAGCGACTGATACGCCACGCCCAACTTATTGATGCCGCTCACAAATGCTGCTGTGCGCAAGTCTTCAATCTTTTTGTTGGCCTTTTTGATGTCGCGTATTTCGTTGTAGGCGTATATCATGGTTTCTTCCAGACCCGAACGAACGTAGTCGATTTCACCTCCGCCTTGGATGAGGATTTTCTTTTCTTTGGCATCCATCGACTTACCGGTCATTTTCTCTACGCCACCAATGAGCTGACGTGCATGCATTTCCTGGAAGCGCTTTTCCAAGCGACCGAAGTTTACGTGAGAAAGGTTTTTTAACCATTCGAAGTATGAAACGGTAACACCGCCGGCGTTGAGGAACAGGTCGGGGATAATCATGATGCCGCGCTTGTTCAGGATGTCCTCTGCATCTTTGGATACAGGACCGTTGGCTCCCTCACCAATAATTTTTGCTTTGATGCGAGGAGCATTTTCTGCCGTGATTTGGTTTTCCAAAGCGGCAGGAATCAATACATCGCAGTCCATTTCGAGTAGCTCTGAAGAGCGTTCGAAATTCTTGGCTCCTGGGAAGTGCAGAATAGAACCTGTGGCTTTACGATGCTTGAACACTTCTTCTACATCGAGGCCATTTTCATTGTAGATACCGCCTTCGTATTCTGCAATACCGGTGATGATAGCGCCACCTTCGCTGCAGAATTTCGCTGCATAAAATCCTACGTTACCCAAGCCCTGCACAATCACGCGCTTGCCTTCCAAACCAGGAGTGAGGCCGAGTTCCTGCATGTCTTCCGCGTGGCTCATGGCTTCGCGAATACCGAAGAAAATACCTTGGCCGGTAGCCTCCGTGCGACCTGCTATACCACCTTGTGCAACGGGCTTACCCGTAACACAACCCAGTGCGTTGATGTCGTCAAATTTGAAAGTGGCGTAGGTATCTGCTATCCAGGCCATCTCGCGCGATCCGCTTCCGTAGTCGGGAGCAGGCACATCCACAGCAGGACCAATCATGTTTTTCTTGATGAGCTCGGTCGTGTAGCGGCGAGTTAATCTTTCGAGCTGCGAAACAGTGAGCGAGGAAGGCTTTACCTTGATGCCGCCTTTCGCTCCGCCAAAAGGAACGTCTACGGCGGCACACTTAAAGGTCATAAGAGTGGCCAACGCTTTCACTTCTTCTTCATCTACCATTTCACTGTAACGAATACCACCTTTTGTGGGCGTGGTATGATGGCTGTGCTGAACGCGAATGCCTTCAAACACTTCTATCTTACCATTTATCTCCAATGGGAAGTAAAACTTGTATACGCTGTTGCATACTTTGATTTGATTCAGCAGCCCTTCATCAAACGTTGTGAATGCGGCTGCTTTGTCGAAATACGAGAGCACGTCGTTGTAAAACTGCGCTCCAACACTCTTGTGGCTCATAAAATCATTATTTATTGACTGCCAAAAGTATCGGATGCAGGTAAGCAGACGATACTACTTTTCTTTTTTCTAACTAAGAATGCAGTGTTGAAAATGTATCGATTGATTTGTAGTGTGTTAGTGATTTTCACGACGTTTGTACCTATGAAAAAGTGGATCTTTTTATTGTTGCTGAGCAACACGCTGATGGCCCAGGTGCAGATGCCTGCCTTCACACAATACCAATGGAATATGTTGAAGCTAGCTGCTACCGAAGGTGAGTTGATCGCTGCGCATGAACTGCGAGGGATGCCGGTAAACCGATTGAACGGTGTAGACTATTTGTCTGCGATGGGCAAGCTTCGCCAATCGCCCGATTGGTCACAATTCATTTCAAATGGCGTATTGCGAGGTGCAAAGGTCGGTTCCATTTGCACAGTAAAAATTCCATTGAATGCAATTGCTGATCTGGATTTATCTGCTGTCTTTGCTTTCTTCGAAATTCCATCGAAGGTTGCTCCTTTGCTCGACAGAGCGCGCTACGATGTGGGCGCCGACAGTGTCTATTGGGGCATCAACCTACCGGAAGGTTTTGATGGGGAAGACGTTTTAATTGGTGTTACCGATTGGGGCTTCGATTACACCCACCCGATGTTCTACGATACGCTGTTGCAACAAACGCGCGTGGTAGCTGCGTGGGATCAATTTAAAAACAGTGGTCCACATCCTGCTGCATATGGCTTCGGTTCAGAATACATAGGAGCCGATGAATTGCTGTCCGCACAAGTGGATACAGCAAACATCTACAGCTACAATACGCATGGAAGCCACGTAGCCGGCATTGCTGGTGGCGGTGGAGCAGGTATTCAATACCGTGGCATGGCACCGGCAGCAGGTTTGTTGTTCACCACGTTTCTGATTGATGCCGCATCTGTCATTGAAGGATTTCAATGGATGCAGCAAATTGCGGAGTCGCAAGGCAAACGATTGGTCATCAATATGAGCTGGGGCCTAACGTACATGGGAACACTCGATGGTACTTCGTTGCTTTCTCAGGCGATTGATGAGATGAGCGACGAAGGCGTTGTATTCGTTGCGTCGGCCGGAAACAATGGCGACAACGATCACCATATCAAATACACGTTCGACAATTCTCAATTTCAAACACGCGTGAACTTCGATGCGCAAACACCCGAGCCCAACAACTGGGGACAATCCATTACGATGTGGGGAGAGCCCAACCAGTCGTTTTGGTCGCGTGTGCAGGTATACAACAACTTGAATGCTTTGGTAGCAGAATCTGCCATCTACAACACCGCATCCATGCCTGCGTATTTTGATTCTCTTATGATTGTGGGAAGCGATACGGTGTTTTTTAACGTCACAACCGATGCTGCATTCCCAACCAACGGTCGTCCGCACATGCGCTTGCGCGTGCGCAACAACAGCAACTCCCTTCGTGTGATTTTGAATTCAGGGGCTGAGTCGGGAACGGTCCATTACTGGAACGTCATCGAGTTACTCACCGGTGTGGGCAACTGGGGATTGCCTTTTACATCCTTTGGAACAAGCGCGGTTAGTGGCGATTCACAATACAGCATTGCGGAGCCAACTTGCGCTGCTTCATGCATAAGTGTAGCGGCCTATTCAGCGCGTTATCTCAGTCAGTTCGGAAACCCTACCGGTGGCGGAGTTGCTTCCTTTACCAGTTATGGACCCTTGCTCAATGAAGTTCAAAAGCCGGATGTGGCTGCTCCCGGTGTGAATGTGTGTTCTTCGATTTCATCCTTCACCGATGCGAGTTACAATGCAATCGATGAGGTAATATTCAATGGAACGCAATATGACTTTGCACGCTTCTCGGGCACGTCCATGTCGTCGCCTTGTGTTGCGGGCATAGCAGCTCTATTGCTCGATGCCAATCCATTTTTGACGGCGGCGCAAGTGAAGGAGATACTCATGACCACAGCACGCACCGATGATTTTACGGGGCCTATCAATGCTCCCGGTGATGTGCGTTGGGGAATGGGTAAGGTGGATGCATACGCCGCTGTGCAATTGGCTTTGCAAACCGAAGGATTGAGCACCGGTGTTGTGCAGTCAAAGGATTTGTCGATCTATCCCAACCCGGCTTCCACTGAAATTTTCGTTCGTGTTCCTTCCAACGAACAACCTTCAAATGTGACTCTCTTTAGCATGAGTGGTCAGCAATTCAATTTGCCCCTCCTCATGGGGCGTGTGGATGTGTCGTTGCTTGCGAGTGGAGCGTATGTGCTGCGTGTTCAAACGCCGGAGGGTGTGGCGCAAGCTAGGGTGGTGGTGGAGTAGTGGCGAGTGGCGAGTGGCGAGTGGCGAGTGGCGAGTGGCGAGGAGATGAGAAGAGTGTAAATGACAGATAGAAAATAACACCCATTGAAGAGGCCTATGTTGAATTTCAACATAAGCCTTTTTATTCTCAATTCTCCAAGTATCGTTTTGAGATTATTGGATTAGAAACAGAAACAGAAACAGAAGCAGAATGGAATGAGAGCGGCCTCACAGCATTCGCCACTCGCCACTCGCCACTCGCCATTCGCCATTCGCCACTACATATAATTCGGGCACGTCTTCGCATTCATCTTTCTCGGGAATTTCGAGAAGGTACGCAAGAGCGAAAACTCGAGTCCGCCGCGCCCGTTGCTGGCGGGTTTGAGTGAACTGGTATTGAGGTCGTAGCTCACAGCGGCATTCCAAGCACCGTATTCCAAACCGACGATGAAGAATCCGGAGTCTTTTGCGCGCACAAAAAGCCCTGCATAAACACCGTTGCGCGTCCATGGTTTTTCACTTAAGGTATAGTGAGCAAGTCCGCCGATATTGAACTCAGTGTATTTACCCTGAACCATCAAGAGCATCATGGGCTCCAAGGTGAGTTCTTTACTGACAACTTGCTTGTAGCTTCCATGCAGATTAAAGCGTGAATCCAGTTTTACATAGCCTTCATCGAAGAAGCTTTGCTTCGGACGAGATAAATTGAATAGGCTGATACCTGCAGAGAACGAACGTTTTTCGTCGATTGTATGGGAAAAGGTGGTGCCTAGATTTAGATTGAAATACGCTCTGCCGGCGCGTGGAAAGACTTCACCGTTGGGCTGGTTAGGATCATAGTTCACTCCGTTCCACTGACTATCGAATGTGAGTTTGGAGTAGTCGATTTTCATGGATGTATAGCCAATCATAGCGCCCACATTCAAGGCCGACTTTTTTGCAGAGGACAATTTGAATTGCTGCGCTACTATCAGGTTAACACCGGTTGTTTTCAGTTGAGAGTCGCCGGCTTTATCCGAATAAACGGAGATGCCGCCATGAAAGGGCAACTCTTTGAAATTGCCATCTTCACTGTTGAAAATGCCATCGGGCAGTGTGATGTTGTTGGCATCGGCCGCGACCGCAAAAGTTGAATAAGGCGTCGTAACGGAGCGCCATTGGGTGCGCTGATTGATACCCACACGGTATGAACCTTCAAACTGTCCGCAGAGGGCGGGGTTGAGCAGCAAAGGCGATTGAAAGAACTGTGAGAAATGAATGTCTTGGGCGGTTAGGCTTATGCTCGTTGCAGAAAGCACAACAACTGCAAAAAGCGCAAAAACTCTATATTGAAACATGAGTGGTGATCGGTTAATGAGGCTATCGTATTACAGTAATATTACCCTTCTCAAAGTATTCTTCGCCGCCTTCACAGGTGGCTTCCAGGTAATACACAAACACGTCGGGGTCCACTTTCATTTCTTTGAAAGTGCCATCCCATCCTTCATTTTGATTGAAGGTCTCAAACACCACTTGCCCCCATCGGTTGTAGATCGCCAGGTGAACTTTGGAAAGGTTCAGGCCACGAACATACAACTTTTCGTTCTTTCCGTCGGCATTTGGGGTAAAGGTGTTGGGGATGAAAATATTGGGAGGACCACACACGATATTGAGCACGCGCACTTCAACCGTGTCTATGGCGCTGCACTGCGAGTCGGAAACCGTAACAGTGTATACGGTTGTTTGAGTGGGTGAGGCCAACGGGTTTTGAATATTGGCGTTGTTCAATGATTCGGCAGGCGACCAAGAGTAGCTATAGCCACCGGGCTGCACATTCAGCAGCGCGTTTTCACCGGATGCAATGATGGTCGGGTTGGCCGAAGCTTCAATAGTGGAAGCATTGAGCGAACTGATGGAGACGAATACGGAATCGCTGGCTGTGCATCCTACGTCGGATGTCGCAACCACCGTGAACATGGTATTCTCGCTGATGTCTGCAAGAATGGTTGACGTGTTTTGTCCTTCTACAATAAGTTCGTCAGGAGTCCAGCTGTAGTTGAATAATGGACTGGGATTTTCTACTGCAATTGTTACCTGTTCGTCGGCGCACACTGTAAAGTCTGGCTGAAGCGTTGTTTGGTCATCGGCGAGCTCGATGTATACTGGTTGTTCAACGCTGCAGCTGCCGCTCACAATTTGCACGTAGTAAATGTCGCTGTTGATGGCCTGCACGATAATATCTACATCGGTGCTGTCGTCGTTAAGCTGTGTGTTGAATCCCCAGTTGTTGGTGTCGCTCCAAACAATTAGTGCATCGGCAGGAGAGTAATTCGCGGTGAGGGTAATTTCAGCGGGCTCACACAGCAAGATATCGGTTGTGAGGTTTTCAAATTGCAGTACATCGACATGCAGGTAGTACGTTGTAATGCAACCGAAATTATTTTGGGTGATAACAAAATCTTGGCTTTCAGTGCCGGTATAGAAAGTTGTAAACTGATCGGGATCACTTAGGTTTTGAGTTGGCGACCAAGTAAAGATTCCTTGGTCTGAGGGCATGGTAAGCACATTGTTGGGCGGCCCACACACCACTACATCGTCGAGTGTGAGCGAAACGGGTTCTGTAATGGTTATGGTGTGTTGCACGCTGTCAGCCCCATTACATGTAAGGCTGCTGTTAACAGTTAGTGTGATGGTATATGTGCCCGGCTGAGCATAGATATGTGTAGGAAGTGAGTCGGTAGAAAATGTACCGTCTCCAAAATCCCAGTAGTATGTTTCTGCGCCAATGCTTTCGTTTACAAGGAAGGTTTGATTTCCGATACATTCGGTTGGGTTAACATAAAAATCAGCAACCGAAAGCGGAAGTTGGAAGTCAAATTTGAATACAGCATTGTTGCAGCCACCAAATGCTGCTGCTCCATTTAGAGTGCCTGTTGTTGATGGGAAATCGCTGTTGCCACCGCAACCGGCACACACACTTTGATAAATGACTCCTTTTTTATCGAAGCGGCTTGTACCACCATCTACGTGCTCTTGGCTGGGCGCTCCACCAAAGAATGTAGCATATTCGAGAAAGGTCATGTTTTCATCAAAAACAGCCATGTAAAAATCGCCGGTGGTGCTCAAGTTTTGGAATGCGTTATTCGTGATGGGCATGTTCGCCATGGAGTGAAGATGACTTCCGGGGTTGAGTGCATTGGTTGCCGATGCATCAACGCCCCAGCCCGAGATATAAACGCGGTTGCAGTAGTCAACGAGGAAAGCCGTTGGTGATAGGTTTGGCTTACCGTCGCCTGTTCCAATCACTGTTGACCAAATGACTTCATTCAACGCTGGGTTGAATTTAGAAATGAGGTTACCGCTGTTCGGATTGCTGTATGAGGCGTTCTGTATGAGGGAAGCGCCGGCAGATGCTGTTTGGCCATAGATGTAGACCAAGTCTTCATTATCTATTTCGATGAAGTAAGCTTGATCGTAAGCAGTGCTGCCCCAGAAAGTTCCGGCTGTTATTTGATTGCCATTTGGGGAAATGCGGGCCACAAAGGCATCTGCACTGCCGCCGCCGTAGGTTGCCTGCGCACCTGAACTGCCCGTGTTTAAATCAGTTGAGGTTGTACCACCGCAGATGTAATGCTCACCCTGCGAATTTTCCGCAATAGAAAATCCGGAGTCATCGCCCGAGCCACCGAAGTAGGTGAGCCATGTGGCTTGGGTAAGTTCCGGATTTAGTTTGGCAACGAGCGCGTCTTGTCCGCCGGCAAGAAACGATTGCAGTGCGTTTGATGTAGCAATATCGGTTGAACGGGTGGAAGAGACAATCAAGATATTTCCTTCTTCATCCAGTTCAACTTCACCGCGAAACTCATCGGCATAGTTATACTTCAACGCGGTGGCATCGCAAATGCCGTCGTTCGCGCTGCCACCTATGTACGTCGAGGCCAACAGTTCACTGCCCAATGCGCTGAAGCGGGCAACGATAATGTCTGTCCCGTTCGGAAAGCTCGCTCCAGTTCCTGTTGGAGCAGCCAAAGGTCCTCCTCCGAAAGTTGCATCGATTGCTCCACTTGTTGTCGGGAAGTTTGATGAACCTGTAGAGCCATACACAATCAGCTCTTCGTTTTGATTCACGATTATACTATGGGGCAACTCATCACCGGAGCCTCCCAAGAACGTGGACCACAGCATGAAGTCGCCGTTCAGTCCATATTTGGAAATGGCGATGTCGATACCGCTCTCTATGGTGCTGTCTCCGCCATTATGCGACGTGTCGTATGCTCCTAAGGTAGTCGGGTATCCTTGTCCGAAAGCTGAACTGCCACTATACAGAGCGCCTGCTTCATCATAGGTTGCGGTGTATCCGAAGTTGTTGCTCGTGCTTCCTGAGTAGGTCGAGAAGATCAGCTCAGGGTCGATGGTGAGCGAGTAATTTTTATCGTAGCCATTTGGGAATTCGAAGGTGACTTCGTTTTTTCGGATGCGATAGCGACAAGAAATCAGGCGCTTTTCTCCATCCACCATTTGCCACGCCAGTGGCTTTTGTTCGGTCACATCGCCAATGGAAGTGGTCACCACGAGACGGTCATTCTCGATGCTCAATTTGTCGTGACCTTCATACGTCATCTTGATTTGTGACGCATCGGATCCGGGCGCAACAATTAAATCGTATTTCAAAAAGGACCCACCTGCGTGCAGTTGAAGATCTATACCCGGATAAAGATGTTGAACCGTAGCTTCCTTGTAGTGGCCGCAGTTGCCTGCCCACCTGGACTCATCATTTCCAACAAAATAATTACTGTAAGCAGTTTGTTTTTCCGATAAGCGAGTACGGGTGTTTTCGGTTGTGCAGCCGGCAAAGGTCATTCGGTAAACGTGGCCGCGAACCCGTCTTTGGTGCGCAGATTCATCGGGTGCGGTATGCAGTCCACTCAAATCATATACATGATAAGTGAGTGATCCTTTTTCGAGAAACACCTTTCCGCCTTGCACGTCGGTTGCGGCAACTACAGATAAAGGCCATTGCCCGCGGTTTTCAACGAGATGCAAGGCATTGTGCTGAGCCATGAGCGAAAAAAAGCTCATGCACAGCACCCAAATCAAAGCTAAGGGTTTGTGCATGAGCCGAAAATACGAAAAAGAGAATATCAATAGAAAACTTTCATACCACGTATGCCCATGTCAACTACGGCATCGCCGGCGGCAGGTTCGAAATAGCCCGGCGTGCTGTTTTCTATCCATTCAAAGGAGTTGTTTGTAGAGAGCGAAACGGTAACTACGATGTCTTCTGTTTCGTTGCCTGTAATAACAAGCGGCGTTTCGAAATCTCCGGTCACAAGGCATGAGCCTGCGGGAATGGGAGAAGTTGCAAATAGTGGGTTTGGAACCGTTGTAGCTCCCTCCGGCGCTTGTCCTTGGAGTGTGCCGTAAATAGATTCGAATGCCCAAAAGCCTTGTACTCTATTGCTGTTAACCGCCAACGTGCTGTCGTTGATTTGAAAACTATTGATGAAGGTGTTGTAGCCGATAAACGATGCAATCGTTCCGGTAATATCCAGATTAATTCCATTCCAGTTATAGCGCAAATCAATGCCATAGTTCTGATAGGCGAGGGAAACGCGCAACCACTCGTAGGTGCCGGACGCCACATCCTTCAGTGGAATGCTGTAAAACGCTTCATTATTGGCCACAGGATTCGATTGTGCAAAGTCGATAGCGGTTGCTCCTCCGGAATTGGTTTCCGGCGCGTGGTATAGCACTGCGCCCGCACCGAGACCTGTGAATTGGTTCGGGGTCATTTCAATGTAATGCGCACTCATTTTATTGAAGCGGGGTGATTGCGCGCCATGGCCGGTGGGCAATGTCGAAGGGTTTCCCAAATTGTCCAATCGAACCTGTGTTGAGTCGAATTTAAATTTGAAAATCAATTTTGGTTCAACTTCGGTTGCGGACGGCGGCTCTTCTTCTTTGTCTTTTTTGCAAGAAATAGCCAGCGCCATAAGAGATAGGAAGATGATTGCCAAATTAATCTTTTTCATTGGAGTATGCTTTGGTTACCCAAATATAATGATTCGGCTTATCCTTTAATTACTGCAGTTCGCTTAGACGCAATAAGAATGAGTGACATAACCATTAACAAAACGCTTATTAATGTCCACTTGCGTGGCAAGTCTTTTTGAATGGAAACGGGTACTCCTTCATTTCTGAGGCTTTCGCGTGTGCGTGGATTCAAGAATTTGTTGTATTCTCGGATGTAACCGCTGCCGTTGGCCGGACTCCAGCCGGTAAGTGCCGCTAGCTCATCGACTTCTTTTTTCCGACGATTGTATAGATCGACTAAGTACTCCTGACCCGCATCGCACGTGAAATCGCTGCCCTGTGCCGGGTAAGTCATCACATAGCGGCATTGGAAGTTCTCGTTGTTGGGCGTTACCTGAAACTGAAGATCCGATGGGAATTTGTCGCGTGAGTAGCGCACGTGCAAGCGTGTGAAGAAGATGGTTTGATTGAAGTTGCCTTGTGTGATCCAATCGGCACCGGCTTCCACAAAATCGTAATTGACAGGAGGAGGCCCCACGCAGGGGTCGCATTTCACAGCGGTATACGGACTCACATTCCAAGCATATTCGAGAAACACGCCGTTGCGTCCTTCTTGCTTGTAGGTTTTCTCGAAAAGCGATTTGTAGAAGTCACCAAACTTGGGTTCCACATACAGCGGAATGTTGCGGTCGGTGGGCATTTTCACCGTGCGGTAGTTGGTGCATTCTACGCGGCCCTCGGTGGTGAGCGCATACACAATCATGTCTTGCGAACCATTGCTGTTGGCCATGCCC
>JBILIX010000282.1:0-3605 GCA_044368835.1 Flavobacteriales bacterium
TCATTTCATGGTTGCTCGAGCACGCCTCACCGCTGGTGAAGGTGACCATCGTGCCACGCGGACGTTCACTGGGCGCTGCCTGGTATCTGCCGGAAGAGAGACAAATCACCACAACGGAGCAGATTTTTGATGAAATGTGCGCTGCTTTGGGTGGTCGTGCTGCTGAGGAAGTTGCCTTCGGAAAAATTTCGACCGGTGCACTGAGCGATTTGGAGAAGGTGACCAAGCAGGCATATGCCATGGTAACAGTTTATGGTCTGAATAAGAAGATTGGTCATCGCAGTTATTACGACAGCAGTGGTGAGTCACAGTTTACGAAACCATATAGTGAAGAGACAGCCCGCGTGATCGATGAAGAGGTATCGAAGATCATCGAAAAGGCCTACCAAAAGGCGGTCGACTTGCTGAATGCGCATCGTACACAGCTCGAGCAGTTGTCGGCTAAGCTCCTTGAGAAGGAGGTAATCTTTAAGGATGACCTCGAAGAAATTCTCGGCCCTCGCCAATGGAAGGAACGCAACCCGGCCAATGAGTTGAAGCCAGCAAATGAACTGAAACCCGGTATTGAACCATCACCGGAAAATGCATAATGAAAGGCCGCGCAAGCGGCCTTTTTTGCGTTTGTAGTTTTCTCCGAATTCATGCGGTTGATTGATTAAGTTTGCCAACGCTATGGCTTCACTCAGCAACCTTGCACAACGATCTATTGTGGGACTGATTTTCTCAGTCGCCGTGGTAGGTTGTGCCTATTGGGGAGCGCTGGCCAATGGCATGTTGTTCTTGTTTTTTGCTGCTGTCGGCCTCTATGAAGTGTATGACCTGTTGCAGCATCAGCAAAGCAATGCCCCACGTTGGTTCAAGGGAATGTCGGTTGGTGTTGTGCTCTACATGCTGGTGTTTTTGGTTCAGACCGATACGGTTCCTCCTGTGTGGTTTTGGATATTGCCTTTGCTGGTAGCGGTCATTTTTGTTGCTGAACTCATCAAGCTCGATCATTTCACGTTAACCAATCTGGCTATCACCATATTCGGTTGGATATACGTGGTGCTGCCATTGTCGCTTGTGAACTTGCTCCCCACGCTGCAGGGCACGTATGATCCCATTCCGTTGATTGGATTTTTTCTCGTGCTATGGGCCAACGACACGGGTGCTTATTTCACCGGAAAATATTTGGGCAAGCGCAAACTCTATCCTGAAGTTTCTCCCAATAAAACATGGGAAGGGTTAATGGGTGGCGGGCTGTTCGCATTTGCCGCTGCCATTGCTTTATTCAAGCTAACTCACACGCTTGAATTGCGCGATTGGATGGTGATGGCTTCGGCTGTTGCTGTATTCGGCAATTTGGGCGACTTGTTTGAGTCGCATCTGAAACGCAATTTCGGTGTTAAGGATAGTGGCCATATCATGCCGGGCCATGGCGGAGTGCTCGATCGCTTCGATGGACTTTTTTTAGCGCTGCCTGTTTTCCTCGCGTATTATAAAATTTTCTATTTCATATGACGATTCACAAAGAAGGATATACCATCATTGCCGGTGCTACGGTGTTGTGCGGATCAATTGTTTTTGGATTAACCAAGGTGCTTGACCCATCGACTGCCTGGTTTTGGCTTGCGTCTGCTCCCGTGCTGGTGTTTTTCTATTTGGTGGTGCAGTTCTTCCGCTTGCCTTCACGTGCGAACCGCGCTGCCGCCAATGAATTGGTTGCTCCTTGCGATGGTAAAGTGGTAGTTATAGAAGAAACCGAAGAACCAGAATACTTCAAAGGCAAGCGCATTCAAGTGTCGATTTTCATGTCGCCGCTGAATGTGCACGCAAACTGGGTGCCTTGCGAAGGCGAAGTGACTTTCGCGAAGTATCACAAAGGATTGTTTTTGGTAGCGTGGCACCCGAAAAGCAGCACCGATAACGAGCGCACAACCATCGTCATCAAGCATTCAAATGGAAAGGAAGTGTTGTTCCGTCAAATAGCGGGTGCAGTTGCCCGTCGTATCGTTTACTACGTGAAGCCCGGTCAGCGTGTGGAACGGAACGAGCAATTTGGCTTCATCAAATTCGGTAGCCGCGTGGATATTTTCTTGCCGCTGGGTTCTGAAGTAGTTGCCCAGATGGGGCAAATTACCAAGGGCAACGAAACGGTGATTGCTCGCTGGTAAGCGCGCTTGTGCTGTTTATAACCCGTGTATAATTCCGATCAACTTCCGTTTAATCAACTTTTCTCTGCGAGTCGACACAGGTAATTTTGAAAGTGTCGATGAAGGCCTTTTTTTCTCTTACGGTCCTCCTGTTGGGGTTGCTCTCTGTGCCGCTGGCGCAGAAAACCACCGTTGTCCATCATTACCCGAAAGACACTACCGGCCTGGCCTCCGGCCAAATAGTGCCTTCGCGCTCGGAGGAACATCGAATCGTAATCAACTATTATGAGCATGCCGACAACCTAGCGCTCGACCAGTTCGAGCAGTTGGTGTCGACCTATCTGAGCATGTACGTTGACCGTTGTGCATCCATTGAAAAGGGAGACGTGAAACTGCGTCGTTCCAAAAAGGAAACACTGCGTGAGTTGAATGGCATCGTGAAGGGAGCGCTTGAGTTTTACGATTACGAGCGGCTTCGCGACTTCAAGGGGTTTTCGAAAATGGTAGAGCAGAAACTGGCAGGAATTGAAGCGCTTGACTTTAGAACCATTGAATTTTCGGCAGGTGAGGGTGATGAAGATGCAGAAGAACGCATGCGCAGCAATTTTCTCGTTAAAGAGTTGAGCGATTTGAAATTGCTCGTGCGCATGGAGGTGGGAGTGTATGGTGAGGAAAACCTCATGGTGGTGCATGGGTCAGAGGAAATCGTAATAGATGACGGTGCACGCGATAAACTGTTGCAACAGTATTTGAACGATGAAAAATGGTCCACGCTTGAACCCATTCGAGTGGAGTTGGAAGGTGATGGCTTGGCAACTATCGATCTCAACGATCATTCAGAATTGAATGCTCAGACCACCAATGACAACGATATCAATGCCCGCTTGCTTGAGTTATTGCAGTCCAATAATGCCAAGCTCGATGGCATGCAAAAACAAATTGACGACCTCAGAAGTGAGCAGTTGAAATTGTGGCAGCAGAGTCAGGACGATAAGAATGTAGCCATGCAAAAGCAAATTGACGACCTGCGAGAAATGGTGTTTGCACTCGTGAAAATGAATACAGGTGATGCCGTGGCCGATGGAAGTAATACGATGCTGCCACCTCCGCGAAGCGAGGGAACCGTAGCGAATCTTCCGGGCTCTATGAATGTTTACTTTCCAAAGGGCTCAGTCAAACTGGATGCAGGATCTGTGCTGTCGCTCAACGAAATTGTAGATATCCTCGCGCGTTCACCGCAGCTTAAATTGATAGTAACCGGATACGCCGATAAAACGGGCGATGCAGCAAAGAATTTATTGTTGAGTCAGCAACGGGCCAATTCCGTTAAGGAGTTTTTGGTGAACAGCGGACTGCGCGCCGATCGTTTCATAACCAAGTATTATGGTGATCGCGATTCGGTTCAGGAAGGATTGAGCGATCGAAAGGTGGTCATTGAATTTGTGAGATAATACGCCATGAAGATAATTTGTA
>JBILIX010000283.1:0-3596 GCA_044368835.1 Flavobacteriales bacterium
CCGGTTTTAAAAGGAACCACGCTGCCATTGCCTACAGCTTGTTCACCTTGGTAGTAGCTTGTCTTGAAGCGGGTTTCCTTGCCATTGTGCACGAAAACAGGAACAGCGTCCATGCTTGCCTTCTTCGGAAAGTATTTTGGAGGAAACGTTCCTGAAACGGTCAGAGCCACGGTATCACCGTGTACTTCGAGTGGGTTAGGATTAGACTTAACACCCATTTCCTGGGCAGCTTTCTCCATGGATTTTAAATTGGCGCATCCCACAACTATGGCTGCGCACAGAACAGCTGCGAGGAAGTAGAAGCCGTTATTTTTCATGCGATTTAATTGAATTGGTTTCTAAAAAGATTCAAACGCAAATTTAGTTAACCCATCCACGTTCAAAAGGATAAAGTGGTGGTTTTGAAATCGTTTTTCAACATTGGGTCGTGCATGGCCAACTTGAACGGTGCTATTTGCCTAGAATCTCAGCCGCTTCTTGAGTCTGTTCAGCCGCACTTTTGAGTATTACGGCGCTTGATGCGATAAGTACGATTGTCTTTAGATGTCGAAAGAAACCCGCAGAAATTCGTTCCACAGCGCATCATCGGGTGGGGGAGCAACGATGCATACAGGCGTTTTCTTGACAGGGTGCAAGAATTCGATTTTTCGAGCGTGCAAGTGAATGGAAGCGTTGTCGTTGGTGCGCTTGGCTCCGTATTTAATGTCGCCCTTGATGGGGCAGTCGAGACTCGCCAGTGTGGCCCGTATCTGATGATGACGGCCTGTTTTGGGGTAAACTTCTACGAAGGTGTAATTGTCGCCGATGCCCATTACTTTATAGCTCAACTCCGATTCCTTCCGGTCGGGCCCCGCCTCGGGGTAAGCAAACGTTTTGTTTAGCTTTTGATCTTTCCAAAGGTAGTTGATGATTTTCCCTTCTTCAGGGTTTGGTGTGCCTTTAACAACTGCCCAATAGGTTTTTTGCACCTCTCGGTACTTGAACATATTCGAAAGGCGATTGAGTGCCTTCGTAGTGCGGGCGTAGATTACTATGCCGCTAACCGGGCGGTCGAGGCGGTGAACCGTGCCTATAAAAGCCAAGCCGGGCTTGTTGAATTTCTGTTTAACGTAATTCTTTACCGTATCGCAGAGGGTTTGATCACCGCTGATGTCGCTTTGAATGATGTCAGAGTTACGCTTGTTAACAACCACGATATGGTTGTCTTCGTAGAGCACACGCAAATTCTCTACGGTGCTCATAATGATAGGTTCTTTTGGCGCTTGGCGCCAATCGCGTGTACCTTTTGAGGAAGGTGAGTGTTGTTCCATGCTACTTGTTTTAATATGCGATGCGGTCATCGCTTCGAAGGGTGTCCTTGCGTTAGTATTGTTCTCTGGAGTTGGGGAATTCACCACCTTTCACATCTGTCACATAGCGGCTCACAGCGTCGTGTATTTGTTCGCCCGCATTCATGTATCGGCGCAAAAAACGAGGGCTGAAGTCTTGGGTATACCCAAGCATGTCATTAACCACCAGTATTTGTCCGTCAACTTGCGAGCCGGCGCCAATACCAATAGTAGGGATTTCGATTGATTGCGTGACCTGTGCAGCTAGAGTCGCCGGAATTTTTTCCAACACAAGCGCAAAGCAGCCGCATTCATTGAGAACGCGCGCATCGCTCAGCAAACGCTCGGCTTCTTGTTCTTCTTTGGCTCGCACCTGGTATGTGCCGAATTTGTAGATGCTTTGTGGTGTTAATCCCAGGTGACCCATCACAGGTATGCCTGCTGTCAGTATGCGCTGAATGGATTCGCGTATTTCGGCACCGCCCTCCATTTTTACGGCATGTGCACCGCTCTCTTTCATGATGCGAATAGCCGAGTTGAGCGCTTCCTTTGAATTTCCCTGGTACGAACCGAATGGCAAGTCGACTACAACAAGGCAGCGCTTCGCTGCCCTTACTACGCCTTGAGCGTGGTAAATCATTTGGTCGAGGGTGATGGGCAACGTTGTTTCATGGCCCGCCATGACATTGCTCGCGCTGTCGCCAACCAATATGGCATCGATACCGGCACCGTCTACCAAACGGGCCATACTATAGTCGTAGGATGTGAGCATCGAGATTTTTTCGCCTCGGAGCTTCATTTCCTGTAAGGTGTTGGTAGTGATGCGACGTACTTCTTTATTAACCGACATGTGGCAAAGGTAAGATGCAATTCGGAGCGCTCAGTCATGTAGTATGACGAATCTGTGTATTCGACAATCGGATGTTTACAGACCTTGCAATGCACCAATCGTGTGCGCCTTCATTGTGTAGTAATTTGCACCGTATTTATTTTATATACCCTAAATCTGCTTATGAAAGCCTTCTTTCGCTTGGGAGTATTTATGTTGGTTCTGTCGCTGCCATTGGTTGGTAAAGCGCAGTGGGATTATGCTCAATACAACATGTCGCAAACCACAATCAACAATTGTTTCGGACGATTGTATGATAGTGGCGGCCCCTCTACTCCATACGGTTTGAATGAAAACATTACCACTGTCATTGAAGCTGACGGTATTGTAACACTCACGTTTTACGGTGCATTTTCGCTTCAGGAGAATGTTGATTTTTTGACCGTTTATGACGGGCCTGTCTCCGCCGGTGTCGTGTTGGGTGTTTTCACCGGGCAGGATTTGCCGGGCCAACTGGTTGCAACATCGGGTGTTGTATCGCTGGTGTTTACATCGGATGGCAGTGTTTCAACTGCGGGGTTCAGTCTGTATTGGTCGTCGGAAGTTGCCTTGCCTGTGGCTCCGGGGCTTTCAGTTCCGAATCCCCCTGGTTGTGAGTCTTCCCAATTCAGTGTTGAACTTTCTTCGTCGGTTCCATGCGCATGGTTCAGCAATGCATTGTTTGAGGTTGCCTCCAGCTCTGAGGCGTTTGAGGTGGTTGAAGTGGATGTCAATTGTGCCGCAGGCATGACCGATTTTGTAACACTAACGCTCGATCATCCTTTTTCATTTAACTGCAATGTTCTTGTAAATCTAACCATGCAAATTCCCGATGCATGCGGCACGCTGCACGAATTTGAATTGGGTACTTCTTTTCTATTTGATAACTGCCCTATCAATGCTCAAATAGTCGCCGAGTCGCCATCCGTCTGCCCAGGTGAATGCACTTCGCTCAGCGTTGAAACGCTGGGTTGTTTCAATTATTCCTATGCATGGAGCGGAGGTTTGGCGCCCACAGCAGGTCCGCACACGGTTTGTCCGGCTACTACTACAACGTATTCTGTTGTCATTACCGAGTTGGAAACTTCGCAGCAGCTTTCGCAATCGATTACCGTTACCATCGAAAACGTAAACATTTTTACCCAAGACCAAACTGTGTGTCAGTCGGAACCCGATATCCTTCTGCAGGCGGGTACTGCGGGTGTGTGGTCGGGGAGTGGCGTAATAGAAGGCACCAATTTCTTTGATCCGGATTTGGCAGGCGGCGGAGCTCACACCATTTATTTCAATTCTGCCAACTGCATCGATAGCATGCAAATCGATGTGACTCCCATCGCTTCCATCCCGGAGGTTGCTTCTTGCCCGGGAGCGGCCCCTTTTCAACTTACAGCGACTCCCGC
>JBILIX010000284.1:0-3594 GCA_044368835.1 Flavobacteriales bacterium
CCACTGGGTCGCCCGATGTGGCACCTGCAAACACAACGCCCACGGTGATGTTGTTGTAGTCGCCCGGTTCGAGTGTGAATGGCCCTGCACTTTGCATGAACCGACGGTCGGCCGGTGGATTGCCGCTGCTCACTTCGGTCCAGGGCTCTGTTATTACTCCACCGGTGCCAAAGTGATACGGATCGGTGTCGCCGGGAAACATGTAGTCGGCTGCTATCGATAAATCTGCCCCACTACTTGCCGTGAGCGCGTTTCCCCCATATGCCATGCGTTGGCCGTTTTTCCAAAAGCCGCGCAAGTAGTTGTAGTAGTGAACTGCTTGCTGAGGAGGACCGTTGAGCGTAATGCCTGAATTGTGATACAGGAATTTTCGCATGCCGAAGCGTTCGTTGTCGACGATACCATCGCCATAACCGATGCCGATTCCTTTGTACGGAATTCCTTTTTGGTCGTTGGCCAGTTGAATGTCGCTGGTGAACGGATTATCCACTTCATCTTCATCTTGATAGGGCCCTTCGAAAAAGTCGACACCCATAGCCGGCGGATTGTCGCCATAACCAAGCGAGAGTGCCGTCGGGTCATCGAAGGCATCACCATTGTATCCGTATCCTAGTCCGCGCTGTACATCGCATCCTACATAGTCGTCGACGTGGCCGCCAATGTCGAGGTCGATCCAGGTTCCGAAGTAGGTTTCTTGAAGTGTTTGCGATCCTTGGTTGATGAGTACGTAATTGTAAAACGTCATGTTGTTCACCTCATCGTTGGTGCTGAATGCAAACGCCTGTGCGCGTATTTCCATGCCGATGGGCTGACCGCCTGTTTCGGAGTGAATGTTTCCCTTGTCGTTGAATACCCAGTAGTACGTTTGATCGCCATAGAGTGGCACGATGTCTTCGCGTCGGCGCGCTTTGCAATCGATTTCACGCGTGAGGTCATACCAAGGATAGTCGCCGTTTTCCGGCTCGTAGGAGCCGTTGGAATCGTAGTCGTAAAATGGTGCGATGTAAAAATCTTGACCAAGTGCCACGTTGCCGTGTGCCGGATATTCATTGAAGTAGGTGGGCGTGGAGTAACCATTCGGAAATAGCGCTGCAAGGTCGCAGTTGGGGTCTTGCATGCAGTCGTGGTATTGGCGGTGCAACGCGGCATCGGTGCGCAAACTCACGGAGAACTTATCCCACTCAAGGCAGGTGCTTGCATTTACTTCTGCTGCGCCGTCGTTGGTGAGCGGCCCTGTCCAGTAGTCATTACCGCTGTATCGATAGAGCAATGCAGCGAGCTTGAGTTGTTGATCGGGCGAAACACCGCCCAACCATAGAGAACCCGCGAATAGAACGCCTACATCACCATTCTTCGGTGCGAAATAATGCGAGCGTCCATTGGCGCGATCTTGCCAGAGCGAACCACCTGTTTCGATGAGCGCGTCGATGTTGTTCCACTCCAAATCGCGCAGCGATGTGGCGGGAGCACAAGCGGCGGCGCGGCTTTCAGGAAGGTCGATTGCAGCGAGGTGATCGAGTTTGCCCGATTGCAACAATGCGCTCTGCGCAAAGGAGAAGTGTTGCAACGAAAAAGCTGCAAGGAGCCAAATCCATTTCATTGAGTGGTGTATTGATTGGCTACATTACGAAAAAAATCGTTGATCACACCGGTTGAATGCCCGGCCCATCGGTATACAACAAATAGCCTTCTATGGGCATTGAATAGATGCGCTCCAGTTCTTGCTTGTATTCATTTACCTGCTTGGAGTGATTGGGCGATTCTTTTCCGGTTTTATAATCGACCACGACTACCTTGTTTTGAAACACGACAACCCGGTCGGGACGCAAGGTGGCTCCATTGGATGCAATCATTTCACGCTCGCAATACACCGACGCAGCGCCGTCAAACCACTCAGCGGCGGTGGTGTGCGTTAGAACTTGTTGGATGTCTTGCGTCAGTTTTTCACGATGCTTTCCCGCATCTGCTCTTCCTTTCAAAACCGTTTCTAGTACGGCATCCAAATCGCTTGCTGTTTTTAGCAGCGAGAAGCAATCATGCAACAATTTACCGTAGATGATTTCCGGTGTATCGCGTTGAAGCTTGGAGCGCAGCTTGAGGCGGGGTAGGAGCATCTCTTTGCCTTTCAACTGAGGCACATGAATGGGCTGCGCTGTTGCTTGCTTCGTTTGATGAAGCTCCTGAACGCCGAACTCCGCGGTGCCTGTAAGCTTGTATTCCGTGAATATGTTGCTGAGCGTTTCATCTATCATCTTATTGAATGCCGAACCGCCTTTTTCTTGCAGAAAGTACATGCGACTTGCTGCACGCGTGCAGGCGACATACAAATTGTTGATGTCGTCGAGGTAGCGTCGTTTTTTCTCGAGTGAAATTTCTTCTGTGAGGTCGTCACTGTCTTCACTATCCAACGCTTCGTTCTCTTTATTGGCATCAACAGTAATATAGGCTGTAGGGAGCTCGCAGATGTCTTTCGGAACATCTATCCAGAGAGGAGATGGTTTGGATTTCTCTAGAAAGTGAGGGAAAATCACTACCGGAAATTCAAGGCCTTTCGATTTGTGGATGGTCATGATTTGAACGGCATCCGGATTGTTTACGGCTGCTGCGCTGAGTTTATGGCGGTGTTCTTTCCACCACTCAATGAAACGATGCAAGTCGTTGTTTTTTCCGATGCAATGCTGCTTGATGAGTTCGAGCAAATACTCAACGCCATTGTCGATGGGCAGTTGCAAGGCCCGCATAAGCGAGATGGCTTTGTGAAAAACATTTTCGCCAACCATTACCCCCGAAAGATCACCGAATGTTTTTGAAAGAAATCCATTGAGATCAATGGTGCGGTATTCTTTAAAGTTGAGTTGCTCTGAAATGAAGTCGGCAAGGGAAACGCTCGTATTGATTGCTGCCAGGCTTTGCACCGTATCGAAGGCGGCAAAGCGGCGTTGCGGAAACAAGCTGAATTCAAAGTACCCCATCACAATTCGCACGGTTACGGAATGGATGAGCAGCGCGCTTTCGGCTGTTGTGTATTTGATGTCGTGCTGCTTTAGTATTTCAGTGCATTTCGTGCCTTGCTTGTGCGACCGCACCAGTATCGTTATATCGCCTGGTGCAAAGCCCGAAGCCTTGCATTCGCGAATAGCCTTGATGAGTTCAGTTTGGATGAAATTTTCCTTTTCGCCATTGTCATTCTTCAACAGATGATTGCCAACTAAACGAACATAACCGGTTGCGTCGCTTTTTTTCTCTTGGTGCACTTCATCATATACCGACCTGTATTCCGGTAGCTTCGAAGCGAGCGGCGGGAACAGGGCGTTGTTGAAGTCGATAACCGATTGGCTGCTTCGGTAGTTGGTTTGTAGCGGTATGAGTTGAATGTTCTCCTTGAATGTTTTTTCGGCCAGTGGCATCGCAAATTCCTTCGGTAGTTCAGGAAGCGAAATGAATTGCTCTACGTATCCCGAACGCCAGCGATAAATGCTCTGCTTGGCGTCGCCTACCACCAGGTTTTCATGACCCTCCGACAGGCAATTTTGAATGAGCGGCACAAGGTTCATCCATTGCATCTTCGAAGTGTCTTGAAACTCGTCGACCAAA
>JBILIX010000285.1:0-3591 GCA_044368835.1 Flavobacteriales bacterium
GGAGAAGATGTCGTCGAGCGAATCAGTAGTATCAAATACGGTAGGAGCAATACCAAATGCTTCTATTTCTTGTTTGCGTGAACGCAATTTAACGAGGCGGTCTTCCGACTTACGGGTGTCCTCTCTTAAGGTATCGAGCAGCAGTGATTTCTCTGAAATGTCCTTCTTTAACTTCGTGAGTTCATCTTCGGACTTCTCTTTTTCGGCCTTCAGGTTGCGCAACTCGGTGCCCAATTCACCGCTGGCCTTTTCGAGCTTTGGCTTTTCTGCAATGGCGCGCAGTTTCTCTTTCACCGCTTCTATGTCGCTCAACACTTTATCGAGCTCCTTGCGGGTCTTATCAATGTGAAGCGCTACTGCCCACAGCTTCTCTAGCTCAGCCTTTTCTTTCTGAACTTCCTTCAGTTCGTCCTTCAGCATTTTTACGGAAGGAACATCGCGCAGCTCCATCTTCTTCGGCAATTCAATTTCACCGTCAAAGATTTTCATGGTGGTACCTGCCTTGGTCACTTTCTTCTTCACAAGCTTATCGGGCATTGCCGCAAACTCAGGCGAGAAGATGGTGTTCAGAATCTTGCGGGTGTCTTCGTTGCCTGCAATTTTCTGTATGAGCTGGTTGTCGTAGTTCTTAATCTGTGCATCCAAACGTGTGCAATCTGCATCATACTTGGAAAGCTTGTTCTCGATGTTCTTGGAGTCGAGTTTCTGATTTTCCACCATCGTGATGCGCACTTCGATTTCGCGGCGCTTCTGATCGAGGTTGGTGAGTGACTCTTCCAAAAACTTCTTGGTTTCGAAGCTGGCTATGAGATCGAGACGGGTTTGCAGCGCAATGAACTCTTTCTCCTTCATTTCCACTTCGGTTTCCTTCTTGCCGATTTCGCGGTTGAGATCTTCCTGGCGTGGCTTCAACTTCTCGTTTACAATTACCAATGTGCTTTGGTAGGTCTTCTCCTTTTCAAGTCGAGTGCTGTCGAGTTCTTTGATGGTGCCGTTGTACTGCTTGTCGAAAGCATATACTAGGTCGCTCACAATGCGCGACTTCGCCTTGTACAGGTTCACCACTTCGCGGAATTCCTCGAAGTCCTTTTGGATATTCTTGATCACCCGGATTTCGTCGTTGATGCGCAACAAATCCGTTATGTCTTTCTTGTTCTTCTGTGAAAAGTTGATACCCTCGTGCTCACGGTTGTCGGCAATGATAAGCGACTCTTTGAGCGATTTGTTGGTGATCAACTTTGAGTTGATGAGGTAGCGGTAGATTTTCGAGAAGTTGTTGCTCAATCCGTCGGTGCGCACACTCTCTTCGAGCCATACTACAGCATCGTTGCGTCGGCCACGCTGGTAAACAGTGTTGAACACTTCGCTCTTGCTCTTGAATAGATAGAGCTCTACGCCTTCTGTAGTTAGCAAATCTTGCACTTCATCCCAACGACGGATTCGCTGTGATTGTCCGTCGCGCTTGAAGAAGTAATCCTGGTTGTATTCACCTTTGAAGCGGTAATACTCCAATTCCCCTTCGCTATCGCGCTTAACAAGAATGCAATACGGACTGTTCTTATGTACCTCAAACAGAATATAGCTCTGGTTGTGAGTAGGGAAGTAGTGATGAATAGTCTCCTTATCCCCTTTACGCTGTCCGGAGAAGCTCATTTTCGAGCCGTCAACCACAAACAGGAAGTTGAGGGTGTAGATAAGAGTTGATTTACCTACGTTGTTTGGACCAACCAATTGCAAAGAATCGCAATCGTCGAGGCGCATTTCAGCGTTAACGTAGGTGGCGGTATTAATACCGATGATTCTGGTAATCATAGTGTTTGAATAGGTTAGGGAAGCACTTACGAATCCCGTTTAGTAATGCGTTTGCCAACCCTTTCGGGTAAGCACAACGTTCAAAGGTATTTGCACGAATTAACTTTACAATGCATTGTTGATGAATTGGGGAAAACTGGCAGTTGGTCAGTTGACCTGGGTTAAGAGATGGATTGAGCATTGTATCCGTTTAGTTTTGTGGAATGCAAGGCCTAAAGCTCCATTCAGAGTCGTGGAATAAATCATTGGGGTATGATTGGCAAAGCCCTGCATGGTCAGATATAGCCGCTAAGGTGAATTCGGCATATGCAGACACGATTTGTTATCCGCCGAAAAGCGAAGTGTTCAGAGCATTTGAGTTGTGCTCGTTGGAAGATGTTAAAGTGGTCATTCTCGGCCAAGATCCCTACCACGGCCCTGCACAAGCCAACGGACTTGCCTTTTCAGTGCATGCCGGACAAAAAGCACCTCCATCGTTGCGCAACATGCTGAAAGAAGTGTGGGACGATGTCGGTGGAATGCCATGGGTCGACCTCACCCGTTGGGCCGAGCAGGGTGTTTTTCTGCTGAATACTGTGCTTACTGTGGAAGAGAAAAAGCCAGGTTCACATAGTAAGTTCGGGTGGGAAACATTCACCGATGAAGTCATCCGTACCATCAGCCAACACCAACCGCATGTGGTTTTCATGCTGTGGGGAAACTACGCTCAAAAGAAGGAAATACTGATCGACACCTCCAAACACCTTGTACTCAAGGCCCCTCATCCCTCACCATTATCCGCTTATCAGGGCTTTTTTGGCTGCAAACATTTTTCACAAGCGAACGTGTTTTTGGAGGGGAAGGGGCTGTCTAGTGTGAAATGGTGAAGTAGTGAAATGGTGAAATAGTTGCCCTCCGATTTCGCACTCTTCACCTATAATAAAAGACCATCTTTCGCGGTACCTAGTCCTTTGTACCTTGTACCTATATTCGCCCCATGTCGGATTCCGCCAAAAAAGATAGTGCTAATAAAGCCATTGCCCTCATTCGATCACAGATGCAAGGTCGAGATGCACAGTCGCTTGCCAATGCCCTTATGAAGGGCGACCGAGCTTCATTGGCGAAGGCTATCACGTGCATTGAAAGTGGCCCCGAAGATGTTGCCTCTGAGATTGTGCGATTATGCTTACCGGCCACAGGATGCTCGCTTCGTATGGGTATAACAGGTGTTCCGGGTGTGGGCAAAAGCACGTTTATCGACACCTTTGGAATGTCACTGCTTGAGGCGGGTAGAAAGGTGGCAGTGCTGGCAGTAGATCCGAGTAGTCCCATCAGTAAGGGTAGTATTCTAGGGGATAAAACTCGCATGGAGCGTCTTGCTGCTGATAGTCGTGCATTCATTCGGCCTTCACCTTCGAGCGAGACGCTCGGCGGGGTTGCGCGCAAAACACGTGAGACAATTTTGCTCTGTGAAGCCGCCGGATATGATACCATTCTCGTTGAAACAGTAGGAGTGGGGCAGAGTGAAACTGCGGTCCATGCTATGACAGACTTTTTCGTGCTGCTGATGTTGGCCGGTGCCGGTGATCAGCTTCAAGGCATCAAGCGAGGCATCATGGAAATGTGCGATGCGATGATCATCACGAAAGCTGATGGAGGCAATACGGCTGCTGCTACCCGCGCAAAATCAGAATATGCATCTGCTTTGCATTTATTTCCTGCGAGGGAAGATGGCTGGTTTCCGCCGGTGCTGACTACCTCGGCACTCGAGCAGAAGGGTATCGATGAGGTTGTGCAGTT
>JBILIX010000286.1:0-3582 GCA_044368835.1 Flavobacteriales bacterium
GAGTTTGGCAATATCTCCAACATCAAAGGGTTGAACAACATCGATGTAGTATTCACCAGCGACAAGTCGAAGTGGACTCGCTGCGTAGTGCTCGAAATGCAATCGATAGCCGACATTGCCAACGACCAGTTCAACGGCGCTAATGGCGATCCTGAAAAAATGAAATGCCGCCGTCACAAGTCGGTCGATAAGAACGGACGCACTTCCGATGATGCAGGCTACAACGCATCAGAGGGTGAGCTCACCAGCGCATGGGGTATGGGTTGGTTCCCGGGCTATGTGATTGATGTGGGTACTGGCGAACGCTTGAACCTTGCCTTTGGTGAAGACAGCTGGTTGGCCGGTGAAAACGGAAACGACATGATCTTCAATCCATCGAACCGCATGTTCGGTTCGAACGGTACGTTCGGTTCGAACGGTCAGGTGCTCTTCGGAGGTCAGCACTGGATCTATGTGTTCAAGAACATCCGTGCTGAAACGTTCAAGAACTACGATCCAAACGAAGCCGGCAACGGAGCTGATTTGGACTACTGTCCGGGTTACGACCAGGGCGCGTTCCTCTTCGAGAAACTCAGCGACCAAAACCTCACTGCCGGTGACCTGAAGAAAGTGTATCGCGCTTGTACCTGGGTAGGTTCAACACTCAGCACAGCCACTGCGCTGGGCGATTTGGATAACGGCGGCAATGCGATGCTCACACCTGAGCAAGGTCTTATTCCGAATACCTGCCGTATTCGCTTGCGTGTTGCGAAGCCTTATGCCAAGGCCAACCCTAGCGGTGGTGCGCAGGATGCAGAAGGTGCTCGCAACGGATGGAGAAACCTGTATCGCTTCTCAACAGAGGGCATTGCAGCAGTAACCAACAGCAGCGAAACATTGGTAAGCGAGCTCGACAACATCAACATTGTTCCGAACCCGTACTACGCGTTTAGCAGCTACGAAACAAACAAGCTCGACAACCGAGTGAAGATTACCAACCTGCCTGAAGTATGTACCGTGAGCATCTACGACTTGAACGGAACGCGCATACGTCAGTTCAAGAAGGGTGACCCTACTACCTCACTCGATTGGGATTTGAAGAACGATAAAGGAATACCCATAGCGAGTGGCGTATACATTCTTCACATCGAAGTACCCGGCATCGGCGAGCGCATACTGAAATGGTTTGGTGTGATGCGCCCGGTGGACTTGGATAACTTCTAGGGATAAAGGGTAATCGGAAAAAGGGTAAGGGATAAGGGGAATTGCCTCCCTGAAATCATTTCCTTTACCCCTTTTCCGATTATCCTTTACCCCTTCTCCGATTACCCCTTCTCCGATTATCCTTTATCCCTGCTCCCTAATCGTGTTCTTAATAACCGGCTTAGGCTTAGGCACGCTGCGTCGCGCCTTGCGGATGCTCACATTGAGATCGAATCCGATAAGTACAATGACACAGTTGATGTTCAACCAAATCAACAGCACCATCAGTGTTCCGAGTGAGCCATACAGTTTGTTGTATGTTGCGAAGTTGTTTACGAAGTATGCAAATGCAAGAGATGTCACTACGAAGCTTAATGTCGCCAACGTTGCCCCAACATTCCAGAATGTCCAGCGGCGAATGCGCTTGCGCACGCCAACGTTATACAACGTACTGATGATAGCGTAGACCAGTGTGATGGATACCGCCCATTTAGCGACATTCAGTATGGGTATATAACCACGATCACCAATGATTCCAATTTGATGCAAGTACTCGAAGATGACACCGCTGAATACAAGCACAACAACGGCAAGCAACATGATAAAACCAAGAACAAAAATCAAGATGATGCTTGAAATGCGCATCACCAGTGGATGGCTTTTATCTTCGAAGTGATAGCTCTGATTGAATCCGATCAAAATTGCATTGATGCTGTTCGATGCGTAGTATAAAAGCAACACAGTACCCAGTGAAAGCAGTCCACTGTGTTTTTGGTTGATCAGATCGTCGAGTGTATCCTCAAACAAACTAAATGTATCGCCCGGAAAGAATCCGCGTATCGAATCAAAAAGAGACTTCTGGAAATCATCGATGGGTATGTACGGAATCAACGTAAGCAAAATGATGATTGCCGGGAAGAAAGCCAAGAAGATGCGAAACGAAATTGCGGAAGCCCTTGTGGCGAGTTGCCCCTTCACTATCGACTCTGCAAAAAACGAAGACACATACCAAAGCGACAAGCCTTGAAAACCGGGTAGGCGCAGGGTATCGAGATAGTGCACCGATTTAGCCACCACAGGCATACTGCGCAACTTCGATTTCCAGGTAAGGCTTTCTTCAGTCATTGCGGCAAAAGTAGAACGAATAGGCGTATTAAACAGCCTTTAAACTCAGGTCGAGCGATTGAATTTGATGAGTCAACGCACCCATCGAAACATAGTCCACACCGGCAAGCGCATACTCACGAATATTCACCTCGGTGATACCGCCTGAAGCCTCCGTTTCAAGTCTTCCATCGATCCATTGGACAGCCTCAGCAATTTGCGTCGGCGTCATATTGTCGAGCAACACGCGAAATGCAATTCCGGACTCTGCAATTTGCATGACCTCCTTCATGTTTCTGGCTTCCACTTCAACGCGCAGCGATTTACCGATGTTGGTCAAGTAATTTTTCACTTGTTGCAACGCCTGAGGCACGCCGCCGGCAAAGTCGACGTGGTTATCCTTCACCAATATCATATCGTACAAGCCAAATCGATGGTTCACGCCGCCACCGATGCGCACCGCTTCCTTTTCGAAGTATCGGAAACCGGGTGTTGTTTTTCGAGTATCGAGCAACTTGCATTTTGTATCGGCGATGAGCGATTGAATGCGATGTGTTTTGGTGGCAATACCACTCATGCGCTGCATAAAGTTGAGAGCCAAGCGCTCGCCAATGGTAATACTGCGCGATGGACCTTCGATGTAAAAAGCAACATCACCCGGCAGTATCATCGCCCCATCATGGAGCACCTGGGTAAAGGTCAACTCACGATCTACCTGTGTAAATACTTTTCGCGCCACTTCGACGCCTGCCAGTATTCCCTCTTGTTTCACCAACAGACGCGCCTTCCCCATTGCTTCAGCAGGTATGGTCGACAGGGTTGTATGGTCGCCATCGCCGACATCTTCAGCGAGTGCGCGGCGAATAAAATCATCGACATCAAAAACGCCGACAGCGGAAGAAACATTCATACGAGTAGAAGTAAGTAGCAGCCTATCTATCAGGCCGGTTCAATTTTGAGTTGCTTGATTTGAAGCACGTTGTTGTTTTTCTTCATGAAAAACGTAACGCGAAATATCCCCTTCGTGGTCGTCAATTCACCGATGCGGAACTGATCGTCGAGTTTCGATGTGCCCTGGTGCTTCACGGTGAATGCTTGTGGTGCATTTTGATTGAAAAAACCGGCAAGCATTTGCTCAGCGCGTGCCTTATCGAACATGCCGTCATTGCCCGGCAATGTTAATTCAACCTGCGGCATGAGATGCACAGCGATAGCAGATGCATCGCCCTTTTTCAGTGCGGCACTGACAGCCGGAGTAATATCGGATTGAGCATTTACAAAACCCGAAATCAAAAG
>JBILIX010000287.1:0-3581 GCA_044368835.1 Flavobacteriales bacterium
ACTCGATAGCATCAAGCCCGTGTTCATGTTGGCCGAAGCTGAGCGTAAGGAACATCACTTGAAAGCATTCGACATGAGCTATGCATGGGAGTTCATGCATATAACGAATGAGGTTGCCAAGGGTGAAAAGAAACTAAGCGATATCGATGCTTACATGGCCAAGCAAGACACTGCCTTTCCTCGCAGCTCTTACCGCATGTACTTCACCACCAACCACGACGAAAACTCGTGGAACGGAACCGGCAATGAACGCCTAGGTGCTATGCGTCAAACAATGGATGTACTGGCAATGACAATAGGCGGTATGCCATTGTTATACTCCGGCCAGGAAGGTGGTGAGCAAAAAGCCGACGGCACCCCTCACCGACTTTCGTTCTTTGAAAAGGATACAGTGCAGTGGAACAATTATAAGTTCCAGGATTTTTACACGCGCTTGTTCAAGGTCCATCAGGAAAACCCTGCATTGTGGAATGGTGAGTTCGGTGGAGCCTTCAAGAAAATCAAAACCAGCAGCGACGATGTGCTGTATTGCTTCTCGCGCACCAAAGACAACAACCAAGTGGTCGTAATGCTCAACTTCAGCGATAAGCCGCAAAGCGTTGACTTCATTGAAAACATGCCTGAAGGTGAATACCCGAGCATCTTCAATGCACAGTCGCTCACGCTTTACACCAAAGGCCATCAAGAGCTGCCTCCCTATGGTTATCAGGTTTTCGTAAAAAAGTAAATCAAGCGTTCGGTCATCAATGAATCAACTCATTGCCGATAATAAGGTTGCAACGCTGCGTGCTTATCTAACGGAGAAGCTTCAAAGCTGCTACGATGCCCGTGAAGCCGGAAATCTCGTGCAGCAATTGTTTGAGGCATACAATGGCTGGAGCCGCGCTGAAGTGGTTATGAATGCCGAGCAGCGCATGGGCGAATCGGAATTGTTGCGCTACCACTTTGCATTGAAACGACTGGTAAATCATGAGCCGATTCAATACATACTTGGATACGCTTGGTTTCTGGACGTGCAGCTAGAAGTTGGTCCAAGCGTGCTGATACCCCGTCCTGAAACGGAAGAGTTGGTGCGCCTTATTGCCGAAAGAAATACACAACCGAATCCTCGAATATTGGATGTAGGAACCGGAAGCGGATGCATTGCCATTGCGCTTAAAAACCTCATTCCGGCAGCTCATGTAACTGCGCTCGATCTAAGTGATGATGCGTTGATTTTGGCCCGAAGAAATGCTGAAAGACTTGCTCTTGACATTGAATTTTCACAGCTTGATATTCTCGCAACTCACCCACAGAAAACCTATGACATCGTTGTAAGTAACCCGCCCTATATTCCCAAAATGGAGAAGGAATCCATGGCGCGCAGCGTCACAGATCATGAACCACATCTTGCCTTGTTTACGGATGATTCCGATGCGCTCGTGTTCTATCGGCGATTAATGGAACTCACACCCGTATTGCTTACCCCAGGCGGACAGGTTTTCTGTGAAATACACGAGCGAATGGCGGCTCCTCTCTTGGAACTAGCCACACACTATGCAATTCAATCACCCGAAATACATGTGGACATGCAAGGAAAAAACCGCATGATGTCGTGGAAATATCAACCGAACACCCCATGAAAAATACGTTTATTATACTTTCTACGCTGATAGCTCTTTTGTCAGCTTGTGCAGCGAACAAAAAGGAAATCAAAACAGCCAATGCCATTCAAGGCTTAGCCTCTCCCGTAAGACTGCAGCTCGACACAACGTTGGTCATGCTGACCGACTATTTCGCGGAAGCCGACAAGATTGAAGCTGTCCAGTGGAATGAAAAGACGTGGGTTGCCGATACAAGCGGCCTGCTGACTCTAATAGGTGCAGCGCCATCGCCTGTGAGCAACCTGCATATAACCTATGATGGAGCTTCATATGACATCCCCGTTTTTGCGACGAATAAAATCCGTTACTCCTTCAATTATACTCCTTCACGAGCAGATGTTACGACCGTTGAAATTTCCGGATCGATGAACGGATGGAACCGTAAGGTCTCACCGTTGGTAAAAACAGGCGACACGTGGTCTGTCGAGTTGGTGTTAAACCAAGGACTTTATCAATACCGCATTTGGGAAGACGGCGAAGAAATGATGGATGCATCCAACCCGAACACCATCAGCAACGGCATGGGTGGATTCAACAATACGTTTCAGGCAGGCAACTCGGTCGACAAGCAGCCGATGATGTTCACGGAAGCATCAACGCAAGGCAGCATTACACTTGTTGACGGCGACGCTTGCAAGCATGTGTTGGCCTACGTCGACAATCAACTCGTTACGGCTAGCAGTGCGGACGGGAAGATCGTCATCGAAATACCGCAAGCATCCACTCAACAGGAACGCTCTCACGTGCGTGTCTTTGCCGACAACGGCACGACCCGATACAACGATGTGCTCATTCCGTTGCAAAACGGAAAGGCGATTACAAACGCCGCAGAGCTCAACCGCAGCGACCTGCGCAATACAATCATGTACTTTGTGATGGTTGACCGTTTTGTGAACGGAGACACTTCCAACGACCGTCCGACGGCCGACTCCAGCATTCACCCCAAGGCCAACAACCTCGGCGGTGACCTGCAAGGAATAACGCAAAAGATTAAGGACGGCTATTTCGAGAAGTTGGGCATCAACACCATCTGGATTTCGCCCATCACCACCAATGCCGAAGGAGCTTGGGGGTTATGGAATAAAGGAGTAACCAGCACGTTTTCGGCCTACCACGGCTATTGGCCAACGGCACTGCGAAGCATCGACAATCGTTTTGGCAATAAAGCAGCGATGGACGAACTGCTGAAAACAGCGCATGCCAACAACATGAATGTTATACTTGACTACGTGGCGCATCACGTGCATCAGGAACACCCGCTATACAAACAGAAGCCCGAGTGGACTACTCCACTTTATCTGCCTGACGGTACCATGAACACCGAGAAGTGGGACGAGCATCGCCTTACCACTTGGTTCGATACCTTCTTGCCTACTTGGAAATTTGCCGACCACGCTGTGGTGGAAGCCCTTACTGACACTGCCATGTATTGGGTCGAAAACTATGACCTCGATGGTTTCCGTCATGATGCGACCAAGCACATCAACGAAGACTTTTGGCGCACGCTTACCAAGAAAGTGAAGGGCTATCAAGCGCAACATCCCGGGCGCAACATCTATCAGATAGGCGAAACCTACGGAAGTCCGGAGTTGATTTCATCGTACATCAGCAGCGGGCAGATGGACGCACAATTCGATTTCAACTTGTATGATGCCGCTGTGGATGCCTTCGCTAAACCGGAAACCAACTTCACCAATTTGGAGCGTGTGCTTGAAGAGAGCATGAGCTATTACGGCAGTCACCACGTGATGGGAAATATTACGGGCAATCAAGACCGTGCGCGTTTCACCTCCTATGCCGACGGTTCAGTGAAGTTTTCAGAAGACGCCAAACTTGCCGGCTGGACACGCGACATACAGAACCGCGACAGCGCAGGCTACCAAAACATGGAAATGCTGATGGCCTTTTTGATGACGACTCCCGGCGTGCCATGCATTT
>JBILIX010000288.1:0-3571 GCA_044368835.1 Flavobacteriales bacterium
GTGGTGTACTCGTCCACGTGAATAGAGGTGAAAATGTCATCACGAACAACACGCTCGCTGATAACAATCGCATCTTCGAAGTTGTATCCTTTCCATGGCATGAAGGCCACTTTCAAGTTACGTCCGATTGCAAGTTCTCCTCCTTTCGTAGAATATCCTTCTACCATGATTTGACCTTTCGTAACGCGCTCACCTTTCGTAACCAGCGGACGCAGGTTAACGGTGGTGCTTTGGTTGGTCTTCATGAATTTGCGGATACCGTATGATTTCATAGGCGAGTTGAAACTCACCAATTCATCTTCGTCGCTGCGCTTGTAACGCACACGAATTTCAGTAGCATCAACAAATTCAACCACACCATCGCCTTCTGCAGTGAGCAGTACACGTGAGTCGGCAGCAACGCGGCTTTCCAAACCTGTACCTACGATAGGGGCTTCGGGACGCATGAGCGGCACTGCCTGACGCATCATGTTTGATCCCATAAGTGCACGGTTGGCGTCATCGTGTTCCAAGAATGGGATGAGCGATGCCGCAATCGATGCAATTTGGTTTGGCGCAACGTCCATCAAGTGGAGGCTTTCCGGAGCAGTTACCGGGAAGTCACCTTCCAAACGAGCTTTCACAGTAGAGGTCAAGAATTGACCCTTGTCGCTAAGCTCAGCGTTGGCCTGTGCAATTACCATGGTGTCCTCGTCTTCTGCAGTGAGGTAGGTAACCGCGTTATCATTCATTATCGCTTTTCCGTTTTCTACTTTGCGATAAGGAGTTTCAATAAATCCGAGACGGTTGATTTTCGCATAAACGCAGAGCGATGAAATCAAACCGATGTTTGGACCTTCCGGAGTTTCGATGGTACACAAACGACCGTAGTGCGTGTAGTGTACGTCGCGGACTTCGAAACCTGCGCGTTCACGCGAGAGACCACCGGGTCCGAGGGCCGACATACGACGCTTGTGCGTCACTTCAGCCAACGGGTTGGTTTGGTCCATGAACTGTGAAAGCTGGTTGGTACCAAAGAACGAGTTGATAACGGAAGACAGTGTCTTGGCGTTGATCAAGTCGATAGGGGTGAAAACTTCGTTGTCGCGAACGTTCATACGCTCACGGATGGTGCGTGCCATACGGGCCAAACCAACAGCGAATTGGTTGTACAACTGTTCACCAACAGTACGAACACGACGGTTAGACAAGTGGTCGATATCATCGACATCGGCCTTTGAATTAACCAATTCAATCAAATACTTGATGATTTGGATAATATCGTCTTTCGTGAGTGTACGGCTTTGTGAGTTGGTGTTACCCAATTTGCGGTTGATACGGAAACGACCTACTTCACCCAAGTCATAACGCTGCTCAGAGAAGAAGAGTTTGTCGATTACACCGCGGGCAGTTTCCAAATCTGGTGGTTCTGCATTACGCAGCTGACGGTAGATGTATTCTACCGCTTCCTTTTCCGAGTTGGAAGTATCCTTTTGAAGGGTGTTGTGAATAAGGGTAAAGTCGGCTGAGTTCGATTCTTCCTTGTGCAGGATAATCGACTTAGTGCCGCTTTCCACGATGATGTCGATGTGGTCGTTCTCGAGAACAACCTCACGGTCAAGCACAACTTCATTACGTTCGATAGATACCACTTCACCGGTATCTTCATCTACGAAGTCTTCGATCCAGGTCTTGAGAACACGTGCAGCGAGGCGACGGCCCAATACGCGTTGGATACCGGCTTTGGAAACTTTCACTTCCTCAGCAAGGTTGAAGATTTCTAGAATCTGGCGGTCACTTTCGTAACCGATTGCGCGCAACAACGTGGTTACCGGAAGTTTTTTCTTACGGTCGATGTAAGCATACATCACGTTGTTAATGTCGGTAGCAAACTCAATCCATGAACCACGGAATGGGATGATACGAGCGCTGTATAGTTTAGTGCCATTCGCATGGCGGCTTTGTCCGAAGAATACACCCGGTGAGCGGTGGAGCTGCGATACGATAACGCGCTCAGCACCATTGATGACAAACGACCCTTGCGGTGTCATGTAAGGGATTGTACCCAAATACACGTCTTGCACGATGGTTTCAAAGTCTTCGTGCTCCGGGTCTGTGCAGTAGAGCTTAAGTTTGGCTTTCAGCGGCACACTGTAGGTGAGTCCGCGTTCGATACATTCTTCGATGGTGTAACGTGGTGGATCCACGAAGTAATCGAGGAATTCCAGTACGAACTGGTTTCGAGTATCGGTGATAGGGAAGTTCTCTGAGAATACTTTGTAGAGACCTTCGTTGCTTCTGTTTTCAGGGTTTGTTTCCAATTGGAAGAATTCCTTGAACGAAGCCAATTGAATTTCCAGGAAGTCAGGATATTCGTAAAAGCTTTTGGTAGAGGAGAAATTATGTCTCTCGTCTGATTTTTTAAGTGTTGCCAAGTCCTTAAGGTGTTTAATGTTGTCAATTCGCTTCTTAAACCAGCGACTTTGCTTTCTTTCCTTGTTGCGGTGGTTAATTCCGCTTTATTCGATGATTTATCGTCGCTTCGAAATGGACGTTACCGCTAGGGTAGGAGCACGTGTAAAAGTGCCAGGGCGTTAAACGAGTTTAGGCCACCCCTCTACACAGAGTGTAGAAGGGGGCCTCAACTGTTTTAATGCGAGGGTTGATTACTTGATCTCAACTTTCGCTCCTGCTTCTTCAAGTTGTGTTTTCAAAGCGTTTGCTTCGTCTTTTGTAACACCTGTCTTGAGAGGAGATGGAGCCTTGTCTACTGCATCTTTAGCTTCTTTCAAGCCAAGACCGGTCAAGTCTTTCACCAATTTCACTACTGCGAGTTTGTTGTCACCACCAGCGATGAGGATAACATCAAATGCAGTCTTTTCTTCTACTGGAGCAGCACCACCACCGCCTGCCATCATAACAGGTGCAGCAGCTGCTGGCTCGATACCATAATCATCTTTTAGGATTGCGGCAAGCTCGTTTACTTCTTTTACTGTAAGATTAACGAGGTTTTCTGCCATTGCTTTCAAATCAGCCATTTTATTGGATTTTAAAAGGTTGTTTAATAATTAATTGTTGGTTAGCTCTTTCTTTCCTCGAGAGCTTTAACGAGGCCGGCCACCTTATCACCTGCATTGCCCTTAAGCGCAGAGATAACGTTTTTGGCTGGAGATTGCAATAGACCGACGATGTCTCCAAGTAATTCGTTCTTGCTCTTGAGAGCAACCAATACTTCGAGTTGATCGGCACCTACATAACAATCGTCCTGAATGAAAGCCGCCTTGAATGCGGGTTTGTCGTACTTCTTTTTGAAGTCCTTGATCAGTCGTGCAGGAAGATTTCCCACCTCTGAAATCATCACAGCAGTGTTGCCGTGAAGAGCAGAATAGAGTGGGCTATAATCCTTGCCTTCAACGCGTTCCATGGCCTTCTTCAAAAGTGTGTTTTTTACAACACGCATTTGAACACCGGCTTTGAAACATTCGCGACGAAGTGAACTGGTAGCCTCGGCATTCAAAGAAGAAGTGTCCGAAAGATAGAAGATCTCAGTGTTCTTGAGTGCATCTACCAATTCGGTGATCTCTTGGTTCTT
>JBILIX010000289.1:0-3570 GCA_044368835.1 Flavobacteriales bacterium
TGGCCTGGTGGGTATCGATCGCCTCGAGGGTTCTTATTTCAATGTAATGGGACTGCCGGTTCATAAGGTGTACCAGGCGCTGAAGACGTTCTAATGAAAAATAAGGCGGATACCTGCAGTGTTGCGCACGAGCTTCTGGATGGCATAAGTCTGATAACTTGAATCCTCACCAATCAGATTGAACCAGCCATGCGAATAGAACACTTCCAGTCGCATCACACTCTTGTCGTTCGCCAACGGATAACCAATAAAAACATCCGTATTTAAATTGGACGTTCGCATAACCGGCTGAGCGTCGTTTAGTGCCTTGATTGTAAGAACAGGTCTCAAACTCAAACCAAACTCCGGCTTTGCTGTTGGTCTTGGAAAAGCTTTCGTGCGGTATCCGGAATAAATCCAGGAAATCGGAAATTCAACGGTTGCCGGGAAAACCTTTTGCTCCCGTTGATAGTTTATATCCGTTTGATAGGAAATCGTAGTGGGTATAAAGACCGCCTCGATGGCAGGGCGTATGATTGAACGCTTGCCCGCATAGAAATTATAGCAAAAGCCTCCGAAAATTCCGGGAGCATTTTTCAATTCGGGATTACCAACGAAGCTTCCTACGAAATAAGGAGATGCATCCATCTGCACCAATGAGTATGCACCGCCGATATACAATCCCAAATCCTTGGAGGCACGCACACCCGTAGAATCTTTACTTGCCGCTTGCGCATCTAAGCACCAGCAGCAAGTAAAGAAAACGATGCACAATGAATAGATTCGCATCCTTCCGAAGCGCATTATTCAACAATAAAATCCTTATCGCTCAGCTTAGGGTTGATGCGCATTTCGGTGAAGCTAAAATCCATCGATTGCGGACCTGCCGACTGCTTGAACTTCGAAGGATACTTCAGCGTGCGCAATGCCTTGCCATCAGCCACAGTTGCTGTGCCGTATTCGGTGTATTTCGTTTCGGCCAGCACAGCCTCTTCACCCTCACCTTGCATAGAAGTTGACATCAACTTCAAACCGGTTTTTACACTGTAGTAATCCGTTGAAACATCGCCGGTCGACTTAGTTACTTCAACCACATACGCCTCTTCTTCATCCACCTTGCCCATGCCCTTCAGCACAGCCTTCGCGCCATACTTCTCGTAATTGGCTTCTACCAACATATCAATCTGCATTTTGAAGTCAACAATTTCATCGGCTTCCATCGGTTTCTTCGCACCCATTTGCATGTTGACTCCCTTCGTTCCGTCGAACACTTGCTTCATCATTTCATTGCCATTCATCGAGATGACATTCACCAACTTGGTGTTGTCTTTCACTTTCATATTTACTGCAAGCGCCATTGGGCCCACTTTCATTTCGCCCACTTGCTCATACGATTTCACCAAAGCAAAAACATCTTTTCCTCCCATCGCATTCACATACGCATCAATAACGGTTTGAATAGTCACACCATCAGGAGCAGGCTTCATATCAGAGAACGGGGTGCCATCCGCATTCAGGATATTTACTTTTCCTGAAGCCGCAAACTTCGTCAGTTTGTCGGCCACCTCGCGGTTACCAACTACGGTGATGTATGCATTGTTCGGACGCAAAACGCGCTTCGCCATGGCCTGTACATCGGCCACTGTAACTGCATTCAATTTCTGCAGATACGTTTCATAAAAATCTTTCGGCAGCTTGTACTTTTCAATGTTGAGGGCAAAGTTTGCGATGGTTTGCGGACGCTCCAATGAACGAGCAAAGCTACCCGTCATAATATTCTTCACGGTTTGCAATGTGCTATCGGCAACCGGTTCTTTTACCAGTCGATCCATTTCAAAAAGAATCTCTGTAACTGCGCTATCCGTAACTGCATTTCGAACGCTTGCACCGGCACTAAATGATCCGATTACTTCATCGGGAGAAATGCTTGAGTAAGAGCCGTAGGTGTAGGCCTTGTCCTCACGCAGATTTTGCATAAGACGGGTTTGGAACCCGCTACCACCCAAAATGTTGTTGAGCACACTCGCCACAATAGCATCTTGTGTTCCCGGCTTAAGGTTCGCCGGGTAAGTAACATCAATTACACTTTGAACGGCACCGGCAAGTGGCACGAACGCCACAACATTTCCTTGAGGTTCCACAGGCGTTGTGTACGATAACTCGCGCACTTTCTTTTGTTCCCAAGCACCGAAATACTTAGTAGCTTGTGCTTGCGCCTTTTCAAAAGTGATATCACCAACTACAACGAGATAAGCCACATTCGGACGGTAGAAGTCTTGATAATAGTTGTTCAAATCATCCGTTGTAATTGCCTTCAAGGAAGCTTCCGTAAGGAGCTCACCGTATGGGTGAGAAGCACCAAACTTCATAACGTTTCCGATCTTATCCGACATTGCATTCGGATCAGTCTTTTCGCTTGTCAAATTGGAGAGCTGCTGTTTACGGCTCTTCTCTAACTCGTCGGCAGGGAACGTTGGGTTGAGCACAACATCAGCCATCAGCGTTAGAAAATCTTCCGAGTGTTTTGCGAGGCAGCTTCCAAAAACACCGTTGGAAGAAGTCGACAAGGAAGCACCCATGAAGTCGACCGTTTCATCGATTTGAGCCTTGGTGCGTGTGCGTGTGCCAGACTTCATAAGCTCACCACTCAACATGGCGTACCCCGCACGATCACCTTCAAACAACGGATCAATATCCAGGTTGATGTTGTACGACACGCGAGGCAGTTTGTGATTTTCAACCACTACCAACTTGAGTCCGTTTGGCAACGTCGCCATTTGATACTGTCCGATTTGAATTTTAGGAGCAGGACCGGCAGCGGGCACAATTGATCGGTCGAGCTTTCGCGAAGAATTGCAGGCTACCAGCGCAACTGCAAGAACAACTTGTATAGTGAGGAAGAACTTTTTCATCGTTCGTTGATTCATTAAATTTTTTGGAATTCAGTATTAGTTTTCCGAGAGTTTCGGATCGTTGAGGAAGTAAAGCACCACGCGATTGTCTTTCGTGTAGTACTTGGTTGCCGCATTCATCAAATCTTGTTTAGTAACTGCGTAGTACTTCTCAATTTCAGTGTTAATGAGGTTTGCATCCCCGAAATACATGTGATAATTGGCGAGACTCTCAGCAATACCTGCCACGGAACCATTCCGCGACACGAAATCATTCTCAACTTGGTTGCGCAACTTCTGAAACTCATTATCCGTGATGTTTTCCACCTTCACACGTTCAAACTCAGCATTCATTGCCTCTTCAACCTTTACTGCGTCAACGCCCATGTTGGCGAGACTGTATGCGAGGGTAAGGCCCGGATGTTCGGTATTGTAGGTAAACGCACCTGAATAAAGTGCTACCTGTTTCTCTTCAACCAACGACTTATTCAATCGAGCGCTTTCACCCTGCGAGAGCAGTTGATTCAGCATATCGATAGCATAGTATTCGGGAGTTCCTTGCGCCGGAATGTGATACGCCTGCACCACCATAGGCAATTGGTCTTTACCCCAAACCGTATCGCGCACTTCCCCTTTGTTCAGCGGCTCTACCTGCGTTGGACGAGGCACTTCACCTTGACCGCGTGGAATCGATCCGAAA
>JBILIX010000389.1:0-3566 GCA_044368835.1 Flavobacteriales bacterium
ACGTGATGACGACGATGATGATGACAACGATGGTGACGACGATGACAACGATGGTGACGACGACGACGATGACGACGACGATGACAACGATGGTGATGGCGACAACGATGATGATGATGACAACTACGAAAACTGTAATTACAGCATCACACGTACTTGGACGGCTTCAGATGCTTGCGGCAACAAGTCGTATGCTTCACAAACCATCCAGGTGAATGACAACATCGACCCTGTATTCACTTTCGTTCCTGCCGACTACACTGTAGCATGTGCAAGCGAAGTTGTATTTGGTGAACCAACTGCAATAGACAACTGCGGCACTGTAACCATCACTATCGACGACGACTGTGATCATCACAACGATCGCAGCCGCGATGAGGATGGCGACGACGATGACGATGACGATAATGAGAGTGATGATGACGATGACAACGATGACGAAGACGGCGACGATGACAGCGACGATGATGACGACAACTTCGAACACTGCAACTACACTGTAGTTCGCAAGTGGATTGCTAAGGACAACTGCGGAAACGAAACCGTAGCATTCCAAACCATCACTGTCATCGACAACGTTGCTCCAACCGTTGCTGTTGAACCAACAGATGTAACCGTTGAGTGCGGCGAAGATGTTCCGGCTTACACTCCGGTATTCACCGACAACTGCGACGGTGAGCTTGCGGTAACCGCTATCTCAGCGACTGCTTATGAAGGTTGCACGCAGCTTATCTCTCAGTCTTGGACTGCAACCGATGACTGCGATAACAGCACAACTGTTTCTCGCATGGTGACTATCGAAGACACTACTGCTCCTTCTATCAGCGCTGCCGGTGCAAACGGAACTATCGCTTGCCCTGCAACTCCAGTGTTCACTGCTCCTACTGCTACCGATGTTTGCGACAGCAACCCATCTGTTGTAGTTGTTTCTGACGTGACTACTCCAGGCGCTTGTGCAGGTGCTTACAGCCGCACCATCACTTGGAAAGCGGTTGATACTTGTGGTAATGAGTCAAACGTTGTTTCTCAAACAATCAACGTAATCGACAACACCGCTCCGGTAGTTAATGCTTATTCGATGGAAATCACAGTGAACTGCGATGAAGTGCCTAGCATTCCAATGCTCACTGCAAGCGATGCATGCAGCGAAACAACCGTATATTTCAGTGAGATCCTCTATTCAGGTGGATGCCCCGGCACTATTGAGCGCAATTACATCTTCACAGATGCATGCGGAAACACGGCTGAGGCAACCCAATTTATTACCATTGAAGACAACGTTGCACCTGAATTCACATTTGTACCTGAAGCACGATTCTTCGAATGCGGTGAAACGTATACGCAGCCACAAGGTGCTGAAGCGGTTGACATTTGTGACCCAAGTGTAATCATCAGCTACACTTCAACACAAGCTGCCGGTGATTGTCCACAACAAGAGTTAATCATTCACACCTGGACTGCTACCGACGATTGCCTGAATACAACCGTTGTAACCGTAACTGACATTATTACGGTTTGTCCTGAAGTTGAGGAAGTAACCGCATGCAATTCATACACTTGGTTTGAAACTGCCTATGCAGTTTCAGGAATCTATGAGCATGTTGAAATCATCAATGGATGCCAAGTGGTTTATGTAATTGACTTGACCATCCAACCACTTGTAACTCCAACGTTCAACGCAGTTGGTCCATTCTGCAGCGGTGCTATCATACCTGCATTGCCAACGGTATCTACCAATGGTATTCAGGGTACATGGTCGTCGGCTATCAACAACACCGCAACTACTAACTACACATTCACTCCGAATGCAGATCAGTGTGCGACCGGTGCTTCTCTGACAATCACCATCAACCAGCCTGCTACACCAACGTTCAACGCGGTTGGTCCGTTCTGTCGCGGTGCGAGCATCCCTGCTTTGCCAACTACATCAGTAAACGGTATTCAGGGTCAATGGTCGCCTGCTATCAACAACTTGGCAACGACTACCTACACTTTCATACCAAATGCAGGTCAATGTGCTACAACCACAACCCGCACGATTACCATTAAGCAACCATCTTCAGCTCAGTTGAGTGCTGTGGCGTGTGGAAGCTACAACTGGAATGGTCAGACCTACAACAGCTCAGGCGTATACACGTTCGTTACGTTAAATGCTGCTGGATGTGACAGTACTGTTACACTTACACTTACCATCAACACACCTAGCGTTGCTGCTACGTTTATTACAGCAAATCCAGGATTTAGTATCACAACCGGATCTTCTGTGACGCTGACAGTAAATGGCGGTTCATTGGGAACTGGAGCAGTTTGGAAGTGGTATCGCGGTAGCTGCGGCGGAACGTTCGTCGGAACAGGCTCGAGCATTACCGTTTCTCCAACAAGCACTACAACTTACTTCGTGCGTGCTGAAGGAGTGTGCAACACTACTGCGTGTATCTCACGCACGGTGACTGTAACTCCACCTTGCGGACCACAATCGCTGGTTAGCAATGCACCAAACAACACGACGTGCTTTGGATCCGCTGTAACACTGACGGTTGGTGGCACTCTACAAAGCGGTGGTTCATGGAAATGGTATAAGAACTCATGCGGTGGTATCTGCGTGGGAACCGGCACAAACCTGACAGTAATGCCTCTATGCAGTACAACCTACTATGTTCGTTCAGAAGGAGGTTCTTGCGGCACAACTTCATGCATGTCGATTACAGTAAACGTAAACTTCACACCAAGCCGTCCTGCTTACATTACCGGTCTTACTTCCGGTCTCTGCAATCGCACAGGTGTAACCTACTGCACACCTGCTGTAACCGGAGCTACTTCTTACCAATGGTCAGTTCCGACAGGTGCTACCATCGTAAGCGGTCAGGGAACTACTTGCATCACCGTGAACTTCAGCGGTTCATTGGGAAGCAACAGCGTTTGCGGTTACTCAGCGATATGTGTTCGTGCCATGAACTCTTGCGGATTGAGCCAAGCTCGTTGTGTGAACCTCTACACAGCACCGACGACCGGCTTTGCTTGCATTAATGGTGTGGGCATCGTTAACCAACATGTTACGACATCATACTCTGTGAGCAATGTGAGTGGAGCGACATCTTATAACTGGAGTGTTCCAACAGGATGGACTATTTTGAGTGGACAAGGAACTACTTCGATTTCCGTATTGACTGGAGCGAATTCAGGAAGTGTTTCTGTTACTCCTTCGAACGCCTGCTCTGCCGGAACTCGTGTAAGTAAGTATGTGATTGTTTGCCGCCCAGGTTTCCGTGACGCAGAAGTTACTGAATCAGAAACTCCGGATGCAATCCTCTACCCGAACCCTGCCAATGAAGGATTCACAATCGAAAGCGGCGATGCATTGCCTTCGTTTGTTGAAGTAATGGATATTTCAGGTAAGGTTGTATTCAACGGCACCGGTATTCGCCAGGTGAACACTCAGCAATTGTCAACCGGTATTTATCTGGTTCGCATCTATTTCAATGATGAGATTCAGACCAAGCGTCTTGAAATTCTACATTAATAGAACACACACATAAAATCTTTGAAAAATCCCGGTAAATCCGGGA
>JBILIX010000035.1:0-11800 GCA_044368835.1 Flavobacteriales bacterium
ATGTGTTGCGGGACTAATCGTTACTGCCATCGGTGTTCCTGCCGATTCTACGCGCGCTGCGATATTCACATCGTCGCCCACAACATCATAGATAAATCTGGTTTTTCCGATTATACCTGCAATAACTTTTCCCGAGTGAACCCCTATGCGACATTGCCAGTGTTGACTGCTTTCGCGGTTGCGATTTTCGAGAAATTCAATGAAGGAAAGGGCTGTGCTCACCAGTTGTTCTGCGTGTTCTGAAGCGGGCGCGTGAATACCTGCTACTGCCATGTAGGCGTCGCCAATAGTCTTGATGCGTGTGGTGTTGTTTTCTTCGCAAATGCTATCGAACGCACTGAAGATTTCGGATAACTCTCGGATCAATTCTTCCGGCGACAACTGAGCGCTGATGGCGGTGAAACCCACAAAGTCGCAGAAGAGAATGCTCACGTTTTCCTTGATTTGTGGCTTGTGAACCCCGTGTTGTATGAGGTCGTTCACTACAGCATCGGGCAGCAATACACGCAAAAGCTCGTTCGATTTCTTACGCTCACGCTGCAACTCTATGTGAGTGCTGATGCGCGCTTTTACAATGTCGGGGTTGAAGGGTTTGGTGATAAAGTCTGAACCTCCCTTGCGAAACCCATTGGTTTCATCGGCTACCTCGTTGAGCGCAGTTAAGAAAATAACCGGAATAGCAGTTGTTTTGGGGTCAGCCTTTAAGTTTTCGCACACTTGAAATCCATCCATTTCGGGCATCATTACATCGAGTAATATCAAATCGGGCTGAGGATGCTGCTGAGCTATCTCGATGCCTTTTGCGCCATTTTTGGCCAGCTTTAATCGGTAGTCGTCCTTGAGCAATGCGTTCAACACCTGCAGGTTTTCTGCTGAGTCATCAACGACCAGGAGAAGCGGCTTTTCTGCTGTTTGTTCTATTATCGAATTCATAAGGTTAGGTGTTGATGCGCAATTTCAAACTCAAAGTTCTCGAGTGCGGTTAGGCATTTTTTAAGGCGATAGCTAACCTCCATATCCAATGTATAGGTATTTAGAAGCTCCTCTGCAAGGTCTATTGCACTGCTGTCGCTATTCGATGTTCGCACCAAGAGTTCACCCCATTTCTCGCTGAGCGTTTTGTCGTCGATAACTCGCTTACCTTCCATTTCAGTAGTTTGGTTGGTAAGTGTGTTGTTGATATTCCGTGTTAAAACGGCAATGTCGTGTGCTAAAGATTTGCAGGATGCGATATCATCATCCGTGAGCAGGATGGCATTGGCTTGAGCTTGGTGATGCAGTTGAGCGGAATGGGGAGCTAGCCTAGCGTGCAATTCTTTTGCGCCGATGTTGCCTGTTATGCCCGTAAGCGTGTGCACATATGCAGCCAGTTCTTTTGCGTTTTGATCGGTCATCAATTGACCGCATTCTTCTTCGATATTGCCATACACGCTGGCATACGACCTCAGCAGTTTTTCGTAGGAGGTTCGTTTGTTTCCTAGGCGATAAAGGCCATCTGCCAGATGTATGCCTTCAATTGTGTATGGTAAGGCGCTGGTTTCCGCCTTTTTAATTTCTACATCTTTTTGATGAATGTGCTTAATCAGCGCAGCGTAAAGAACGAATGGGTCGATGGGTTTGGTGATGTGCTGATTCATGCCTGCCGCTATGCTCTTTTCGGCTTCTCCTTTCATCGCATGTGCGGTCATAGCGAGAATCGGTAATAGCTTGTGTTTGTCGTCCTGCCGTATTTTTTGGGTGGCAGTTAACCCATCCATCTCCGGCATCTGAATGTCCATGAGTACACAGTCGAAAAGCGCGCTATCCACCGCTTGTATCGCTTGCAAGCCGTTGCGCGCCATCGTAACCTGTATGCCTACATCTTCCAATAGCTCGAGGGCCAAATCCAGGTTCATTTCGTTGTCATCTACCAACAATACGTTTCTTCCGTTGAGTTGACCGCGCAAGTATTCCATGTCGACCATGCTGCTCACTTCCGACTTGCTGCGTGTTGGCGTGAGGTGAAGTAGGTTGTTTATGACGTCGAACAGTGTCGACGGATTTACGGGTTTCAACAAGTAATCATCCACCGTTTTATTGGTGGTGGCCTCTTTGATTGTATCAATTCCAAATGCAGTAACCATCACTACGGAAGGGATTTTTTCCGTTGTTTGGCGAAGATGTTCGGCGAGCTCTAAGCCATTCATCGATGGCATCTTCCAGTCGATGATGAGAATGGAAAAGGGGTTTTCTTTGGTGTGGTTTTCTTGAAATAGCGCAATCGCTTCTTTCGCGCCTGCGGCGGCGTATACTTCAAAACCGAACGATTCAAGCATGTCCTGCAATACCATTCGCGCGCTCTCGCTGTCATCTACCAACAGTGCTTTGAGGCCTTGGCGCGGTGGAAATTCGGTATGGATTTCGAGTGCTTGTTGTTCCTGTAGTTTGAACGAGGCGGTGAACGAAAAGGTGCTACCATGGCCTAACTTACTTTCCACACGAAGCGAACCGTTCATCAGTTCTATGATTCGTTTGCAGATAGTGAGTCCGAGACCCGTGCCGCCAAATTTGCGGGTGGTTGATATATCTGCTTGTTGAAACGGGGAGAAGATTTTATTCAATTGATCTTCGCTCATGCCTATGCCCGAGTCTTCGATGCGAAATGCGAGCGCTACGATGCCGTTTTCAATTTTCTCCAGTTTAACGTATAGCTTAATTTCTCCCCTTTCGGTGAACTTGGCTGCATTATCGGTCAGGTTTAGCAATACTTGACGGAGGCGCAAACCATCGCCACTCAATACCGCTGGTATCGTTGGGTCAATGTGCGTGATGAGTTCAACTTCTTTTTTCTTGCGAAGCTTCACGTTGATGGCATCGGCCACATTGGCTATGGTTTCTTCGAGAAACAACGGAGAATACTCCAATTGCAGCTTGCCGGCTTCTATTTTAGAGAAATCCAGAATGTCATCAATGATTCTCAGCAAGGCTTTTGCTGAGATGTCAATTTTATGCAGGTACTCTGATTGCTTGGTGTTGAGTTCCGTGCGTTGCACCAAATAATTCATGCCAATGATGGCATTCATGGGTGTGCGTATCTCGTGCGACATATTCGCTAGAAACTCGCTCTTGGCCTTATTGGCCGAATCAGCCATTTCACGGAGTATGACCATTTGGTCGTATCGTTCGTTGATTTCCTGGTTTTTCTCTCGAACTATATCGAGTTGCTTGCCACCGAATGATGCGAAGATTCCAAGGAAAAGAGGTGCCGTATCGATGATCCAGAGCAACTCCGATTCACGCTGACAGGTTACGATTAGCTCCCAACTGATGCGGTCATAAATCATCCATGATTCGAACATTGAACCGAATACCGGGAAACAGAGTCCAAACAAAGCTCCGTAAAGGGCGTAGCGTTGTTGTTCGGTAGTTAAGATGCGACTTAGAAGCATGTGAAATGTGCGGCTTGCAATACTACGAAATACTAAGTGTGTTTAGGACTGCTCGGATAGGATGGTGCGCATTGTATCGAACGACATAGGCTTGCCAATGAAGTCGGTTACCAATGGAGTTTCCTTCGCTCGTTTCAAATCGCGATCGTCGAGCGTCGATGATAGAACATAGATTTTGGTTTTAGAAAAGCGCTCTTGGTTCATCTGAGCCATTGAATCAAGCACTTCGAAGCCTCCCATCACCGGCATTCGTATGTCCAGAAAGATGAGGTCTATCTGTTCCTCGGGCTCTTGCTCAAGATACGCAACAACTTCTTGTCCCGACTTGAATACATGGATGCGAACACCGGGAATCAACCGTTTTAATACTTCTCCATGGAGCATGTTGAAGATGTCGTCGTCGTCGACTAAGACTACATGTTGAAGATTATTCATGAGGGGCAATTTCAGGTAGGGTTATCGTCATCGTCGTGCCTTGGCCGGGTGTCGATTCCACGAGCAAGTCGCCGTTAAGCTTATTCACGATCTCTTTACAAATATAAAGACCCAGCCCCGTTCCAATACTAGAAGTGGTGCCGCGATAGAACATGCTAAATATCTTGTCGAGGTGCTGGGCGTTGATTCCCTCGCCGTTGTCGGTCACCTTCATGATGAGCTTTCCGTCTTTTCTCGCAAGAGAGAACTGCACGAAACTATCAATGTCTTTTCGGCGGTACTTGATGGAGTTGCCTATGATGTTCTTGAGTAGCACTCCTAGTCGTGATTTGTCCGAAACCACAAAGGGGTCTGTTTGAATATCGAGTAGCAGCTCCATTTGGCCCTCTGCACTAAAACGCAAATCGTTATAGGATTGCTGAACCATTGCCACTACATTAAAGGTTTCGTGAGCTAGGTCAAGGCGAGAGTTTCTTGAGTACTCCAAGATCTCTTGGATAGTGCCATCCAGTCGAGTCGCAGACCCATCTACCATTTCCAGGTATTTTTGAGTCTTTTCATCTATTTCACTGGAGTGCATAATGAGTGAAACGATGCCTTTTATCGATAAAAGGGGAGAGCGCAAATCATGGGAAATGCTGTAAACGAAATTGTCGAGTTCGGCATTTATTTTTTGAAGCTCATCGTTTTTTCGATTTACCGCTTCCTGAACTTTGATAAGCTCAGAAATGTCTACACCTGTCACGATAATATGCTCCAATTGTCCTGTTACGTTTTGATAGGGTAGAATGCTCTGCAAGAATTGTATGGTGGTACCATCTTCTGCTGCACCTTCGTCTTCGACGCGAATAATTTGCTTTGTTTCGACCGATTTTCGGATGTTCTGAAGCAAGTTCCATGTGCGTGCACTCACATCCGTTTCAGCCATTTCGAATATGGATCGTTTCGAGGTGCTATCCCACCAAATCGATCCCTCCTTGGGTGGTGCGCTGCTGAACATGATGCGGCCTTCCGGGTCGAACACATATTTCTGCGAGGGTGAATGGTTCAGTATGCTTTCATAAAACGTCTTGAGCGTAACCATGCGTTCGGCCGCTGCATCGCGCTCTCGTTTTAAGTTCAGCTCTTCAGTGATGTCTTTTGTGCTGCCCACGACGCGCAGCAACTGGCCATTCTCGTCGCGCTCTGCGACCATGAGTGTCTCGACTGTGCGCTCGGCTCCGTCCGATGCTCGTTTAATGCGAAACGTGGATTCTTGTGTGCCGAACATCCCATTGCGAATGTTGTCCATATCCTTTACCCCCTTCTCATAGTCTTCCTGGGACATGCTGTTGCGCCATATATCCACAATCGACTGCTCAACGCGAATGCTCGCACCATAGATATCGTACATGATATCATTCCATCGAACGGAATTGTCAAGTGTGCTGTATTCCCAAGTACCTATTCGTGAATGTTTCGCAATCAATTCAAAGCGAGTGTTCATGCGAAGAATCTCTTGCCGAGCGAGTGTTTCTTCGGTGATGTCTTTTTGCAGGGCAATGAAATTGGTATGGTTACCATCTTCATCGAATACGGAAATGATCTCCAATTGGTTGAAATACTCCCTGCCTTCTCGGTCGTAGTTTACAACGGTGACCTCAATGTTTTCCTTCTTCCAAAGCGCTTCTTTTAATTGTTGCCTTGTGGTCTCGTCTGTTTTCGGACCTTGCAGCAAGTCTTTTGGTTTTTGACCAATAATCTCTTCCAACCTGTAGCCGGAAATTTTCGTGAACGCATCGTTGACCCACTCAATGCGACCCATATTGTCGGCTATAATTACACCACTCTTGGTGCGTGTAGCAATGAGCGATAGCTTTCTCAGTTCTTGTTGTGAAGCCTTGATCTGCTCCATTTGATTTGTGATCTCTTCGCTGCGCTTGCGATTGGCAAGCATGGCTTGAAGCTGCTGCGTGAATACACCGAAAATGGTCAAGTGTCGCTCTTGCGGTTTGATGTATAAAGGAGCGTTCGTTTTACTGATTAACCCGCAGAGGTATACTTCATAATGTAAATTGGGTTCTCTGAAGTAAGAGAATAAACCTTGTTCAAAAGCGGAGAAGCAATCGAATGTGTTAAGTACATCAGACTTTACGATGTGCGATTTTCCGGGTGATAATTGCGAACTGATCTTTTTGATGTCGTCCACCGGTTGTGTCATATTCGCATGGCTGAAGCCTTCCCGGTACACAACAACCGGTCTGCCATCACTAGGAGCATAAATGATAAGCGATGACTCGGTCTCAAATACATCTACAATAGCCTCGGTTTCCAGTTGAAAGAAGGCACTCTCTGTTGTTTCATTCAACGCGTCCGAGTTATACTGGTGAAGCCTTTGGTGAAGCACCAACTCATGGTCGAGTCGGTCACGCGTGTTGATGAGCTCCTGCTCTATAGCAGAGAACCGCGTCACCCTCAGTTGAAGGTCGCGGTACTGCTTCAAAAGCTCATCGTAACTCGCAGGATTACTCATTCTTTAAAGAGAAAAATCTCAGCGGTAAATGACGTACAAAGCGGTTGAGTAGTTATGGTATGTGTTTTTACCGCCCAATCTCGCGAACTCACCGAAACCATACATTCCCAACCACGGTGGGCAAGCGCCATCAACGTAAAATGGGTATTGCATCTTACTCACCAACTCGTCTTTGATGATTCGGTTGAACAGGAATCGGCCACGAGCTAAGCAGTCCGCGTGAAAAACGGCAACCGCTTTTTTACCTGCGTTGCGTTCGTTCATTTCCTTTACCAGACGATCCATCTCAGAGAATATCAAGTCTTCATCGCGTGTGGTAAGCCAAAGCGATGTGCCTTCTGCGATGGTAGTTGCATAATACATGTCATTTCCGTCATGCTTTGTTACTACCCTCAGCAAATGCTCATTGCCATATTCTTTGGCCAATTCAGGACTGAGTTTTTCTCCAAGCGCCCCAATCGGAATGGTATCGCCACAAGCGGCAGCCGGTGTCAATCCCAATCGACGGGTATATTCTTCCCACGCCGGTTTGCCATTGAATTCTTGAATGATGTGCCCGTCAGCTTTGGTTACAACCAACGGTTCACCAATGGCAACAAAGCCATGTGTAGCTTGTGTGTCGACAGTGAGCGTAGGGTCTGAAAACCCGACTGCGTATGCTCCATGTTCTGTAACCAATTGATCGACGGCCTGAAAACTGATCACTCCGCGCATATTATCGGCTGAGGTAGCCCCGAAAATGGTAACACCCTCGCCAAAAACTTCCTCGAAACCTTGTATGCACAGGTCGTTGGCGATATCGATGCCGGAACCCAGGAAGTAGATCATGTTGATGCCCGGTTGCTGCGCTTTGAGCGAATGAGCCATTTCGAGCGATTTTTCATAGGAATTCTTTCCATTGATATCTGAAACGCAGGCTACAGCAAATTCTTTTCCTTGAACGGCCATAAGTGCCATGTCTTTCATGGATTCGCTCACGCCTTCACGGCCGATTACACCGCAGCAGGAGGCTGCAACTATTCTAGCATTGGGCGCCATTTCATGTGCTTGCTGAACCATCTCTTTAAAGTCATGTCCAATGGAGGCATGTAGCACCAATAAATCGGTGTCGTGGTAATTTTCGCCAAGTGCGATTTCCATACATTCCATAACTGCACGGCGGGTATTTACAACGCGTGCACTCGCAGAGAAAAATTTGAGCATAGTGTGTGGTTTTAGGGTTTTGAGCAAAACAATGAATTCAACTTAATAAACGAACTGACGAGTGTTAGGGTTTGCCGTTATTGCATTGACAAATATCAGCGGGCGTTTATCCGCTGTGGTTTTTTGGTTTTGAGATGTGTACTATTGCGCTTCAAAAATTGTCCAATGAAAAAAATCCTGATTGCTTTACTGCTGCTCGTTTTAGTTGCTTTTGTTTATCTCCTTACACAAGGCTTGACGCAGCGTGTGCATGTTGAACAGCGCACAATGCCCGGTTATCGAATTGTTGGCGTTGAACACGTTGGTCCTTATGAGAAAATTGGAGATGCGTTTGAGCGTGTACATAAAATCGCCGATGAAAACGGGGTCAATGTTCACATGATTGGAGTGTACTTCGACAATCCCAACGAGGTGTCGCAAGATTCGCTTCGTTCGCTTGCCGGACTTATCGTATCGGAAGCAGATAGCATGAAGCTGAGTGCTGTTCCAGGCTTGAAGATGCTTTCAATACCTCCTGGAAATGCAGCTGCATCTACCTTTGAAACCGGGGGCATGGTTTCTATGATCATCGGCGCCATGAAATCGTATCCGGAACTTACTGAATACGTGATGGCCAAAGGTGTAGCAGAGGATGTAGTGTTTGTCTACGAAGTGTATGAAGAGGGTAAGACCGAGTACGTTATGCAGTTGGCTGATTAGCAAGCATAGGTAACGTCAACCGCAGCTTAGTGCCAATGCCCAACTGTGATTCCAGCTCTACGGTGCCGCCAATGCGCTCGGTCATCTCCTTGACGATGTAGAGGCCAAGGCCCGAGCCGCTTCTTTCACTCGTTGCGCGGTAGAACATATCGAATACGCGCGACTGGTATTCTGTGGGGATACCTTTGCCGTTGTCTGTAAATTCGAACACACAGCCTCTTTCGTTGGTTTCTATTTCAACTTTCAACCAGCTCGCATCTTTTTGATTATCGCTGTACTTCACGCTGTTCGACATGATGTTGTGCACAATGGATCTTATCCTGCGCTCGTCAGAGTAAAAGGGAGCTGATTGTTCGAGATGCAATTCCAACGAAACGGTAGTGCCCTCAAAATACTTAAGGTCTTCGTGTGTGTTTCGTATGAGTTGCTCTAAATCAATGCAGGATGGCTGTATGTCGAGCCGTGCATTTTTGGAGTACTCAATGATATCCTTGATGGTTCCGTCTAATCGCTGTATGGATTTATGGATTTCCTCAATAAAACGCTTGCGCGTCGGTACTTCCATCTCTTCTTGTTCTATGAGGGTTAATAAACCCTTTACAGAAAGAAGTGGCGCTCTTAAATTGTGGGAGGCGCTGTAAACGAATTGGTCGAGTTCGTGATTGAGCTTCTCTAATTCGGTATTTTGATGCTTGAGGCGCTCTTCGCTTTTTTTCAATTCCGTCACTTCCTGACCATAGACAAGGATGTAATTCTGTTCGCCATCCTTTAAATTGGGGCGGTGCAAACGGACGTAGTGTTTTTCTTCGGGGCTGCCAACATGGAATGATTCTTCAAACAACAGGTCCTGATTGGTTCGAATGACCTCTTCGCACCCCTCCCGGCGTTTGATGGCTAGTTCTGAATTGCGGTTCTTCCGTGCCCAAAATTCAGTGTCCGTTTTACCGATCATCCATTCCCGAATCTCGTCGTCCTTCACTGCTGCCTTGTTCACGAAGAGGTAATGCATGTCTGTATCAACAACGACCAATTCAGAGGGTAATTGATTGAGAACGGCTCGCAAGAATTTGTTCTCAGCTTCCAGGCGCTCACGTTCTGCCTTATCAGTTGACTGTAGGTCGTCGGATATGTTTTCGTGATCTGTCATTCGGATGTTTACCTGCTAAAAATAGGTGAATTTTAATTGAACATATCGAATTATTCTAGTATGCATGCAGTGGGCAACATTATTTGCCGATGCAGAATTTCGAAAAGATGTTATGCAGCAAATCGTCGGCATTTACCTGGCCTGTGATCTCCGAGAGGTGATAGATGGTCTTCCGTATGTCGATGGCTAAAAAGTCGCCGGTGAGCCCGCCGTCGAGGCCGTGCAGAATGTCTTGCAATGAGGTGGCCGCCCGCTCCAATGCCGCGTGGTGGCGAGCATTGGTAACGATGGTCTCACCACTTTGCACCTGACCTATGTCAATGGTGTTGCGCAAAGCCTGTTGCAACTCGGCGATGTGCTTGCCTTGCTTGGCTGAAATTTGAATTAGGTTTTCCTCCTTTCCAAAGTGGTGTTCAAACACACCGGTATCGAAATGCGGATCGTCGACTTTGTTGGCCAGCACAAGGAGGTGTTTGTCGCGGCCGGCTTCCCGATAAATGTACTCTTTGAAATTAAGAAATGCATCATGGTGTGTGGTGGTAGCGTCGAAGATGAGGAGTATGATGGAGGCGCTGCGTGCCTTCTCAATCGCTCGGCCAATGCCAATGCTCTCAATCGTGTCACGTGTGTCGCGTATGCCTGCTGTGTCGATGAAGTTGAAACGCACACCGTCGATGGTGATGTGCTCTTCAATGGTGTCGCGCGTGGTGCCGGCAATGTCCGAAACGATGGCGCGCTCTTCATTGAGCAGCGCGTTGAGTAAGGTGCTCTTGCCCGCATTGGGCGCTCCTAAAATTGCCACAGGCACTCCGTTTTTCAGTGCATTGCCAAGTTTGAACGACTGGCGCAGGTGGTCCACAACGCGCACTATCTCTTCGAGTAAAGTGCGAAACTGCTCACGGTTGGCAAATTCTACATCTTCCTCTGCAAAGTCGAGCTCAAGTTCTACCAGCGATGCAAAGTGAATGAGTTTTTCGCGCAGGCCGTTTATCTCCTTCGAAAAACCTCCGCGCATTTGATGCACTGCTTGCCGATGTGCCGCGGCCGATTCTGACGCTATCAGGTCTCCGATGGCTTCCGCTTGCGAAAGGTCCATCTTTCCATTCATAAATGCCCGCATGGTAAACTCCCCGCCGCGCGCTATGCTTGCACCGGCGCTTGTAAGCAAGCGCAATATTTCTGTTTGAATAAACAGCGATCCATGGCATGCAATTTCAACGGTGTCTTCACCGGTAAACGAATGGGGCGCTCGAAAAACAGTCAGCAACACATCATCGATGCGTTGGTCGACATCCATTATCCATCCATGAATGGCCTTGTTGCTTGCGTTGTTCTTCAGGTCCTTGCTGAATACTTGCTGTGCAATCGCTATTGCGTCAGGCCCGGTAAGCCGCACTAATGCTATTGCTCCCAAGCCTGGAGGGGTCGATAAGGCGCAGATGGTTTCTTCGGTGTGCATGATGCGCGAAAATACAGTCATGATTACGGAATACTGATTAATCCATAATCCGTAATCAAAGAATTACTTTTGGCGCATGCAACGACAAATCTATTTATGTATCGGTGGGAATCTGGGCGAGCGCGAAGCAAACCTGGAAGAGGCTATCGGCTTTATTGATATTAACATTGGCGATGTGTTGGGACTTTCCTCTGTTTACGAGAGTGAGCCTTGGGGTATGACCGATGTGCCCAATTTCCTCAATCAGGTCGTGCATATTCAATGTGAGCTGTCGAATGATGTGTTGCTAAAGGAAATTGCCGAACTCGAGGAGTTTTTCGGGCGCGAAAGAAGCACGGGTGGCTATGTGTCGCGTGAGATGGATGTAGATGTACTTTTCATTGATAACGAAATGGTCGATACCGAAACGTTTGTAGTTCCGCATCCGAAGATGGCCGAGCGAAGATTTGTGCTGGAGCCGTTGGCCGAAATTGCTCCGGAGTTGGTTCATCCGCAATTGAAGCAATCGGTCGCTGAGTTATTGAAGACGTGCTCTGATAAAGGAATCGTGAAACGTCTGTGAACCCTTACAAATACATATCTATAGAAGGTAATATCGGGGCAGGGAAGACCAGTCTTTCGAAAATGCTGGCTGAAGAAGTCGGCGCTAAGCTGGTGCTGGAGGAGTTTGCCGAAAACACATTCCTGCCCAAGTTTTATGAAAATCAGGAGCGATATGCTTTTCCGGTGGAACTCAGTTTCCTCTCGGAGCGCTTTTCTCAGTTGAAACGAGAACTGAATACGGCGGATTTGTTTTCGCCGAATATTATATCCGACTACTTTATTAGCAAGTGTCAAATTTTCGCGAAAAACAACCTCAATAAGGACGAGTACGATCTGTTTATGAAGATGTACGAAATTGTGGAGGCCTCCTGTCC
>JBILIX010000290.1:0-3559 GCA_044368835.1 Flavobacteriales bacterium
ATGGGTGTAGTGTGTTCCACTTTTTTTGCTTGGATTAAACAGCTACTGCTGCTTTGATATGTGGGTGCGGATCGTAATTCTCCAACGTGAAATCCTCGTAGACAAAAGAGAAGAGGTCCTTCACATTCGGATTTATTTTCAATGTGGGGAGTGATCTGAAGTCGCGTGTGAGTTGCAATTGTGCTTGCTCGACATGGTTGGAGTATAAGTGCACATCACCGCCCGTCCATACAAAATCACCTGGTTCCAAATCACACACCTGAGCAATCATCAAGGTGAGCAGTGCGTAACTCGCGATGTTGAATGGAACCCCCAGAAAGGTGTCGCAACTTCGCTGGTATAACTGACACGATAACTTGCCATCGGCTACGTAAAATTGAAACAGGCAGTGGCAAGGAGGCAACGCCATTTGATCGATGAACGAAGGATTCCACGCACTTACTATGTGCCTGCGCCCATCCGGATTTTTCTTCAGTCCTTCAATGAGTTTGCTGATTTGATCGGTATGGGTGCCATCCGGATTGGGCCATGAACGCCATTGATAGCCGTAAACAGGACCAAGGTTACCATTCTCATCAGCCCATTCGTCCCAAATGGAAACTCCGTTGTCCTTTAAGTACGCAATGTTGGTATCGCCTTTCAGAAACCACAACAACTCGTGGATGATCGATTTCGTGTGCAGTTTTTTGGTAGTGAGAAGAGGAAAACCATCTTGCAAATTGAAACGCATTTGGTGTCCGAAAACGCTAAGGGTTCCGGTTCCGGTGCGGTCATTTTTTTTGACTCCGTTATCGAGCAAATGACGGAGTAGATCATGATACTGCTTCATGATACGAAATTACAAGTAAGGGAGATATTCAGCGGGTGTCGAATGCTTCGTTTTGTTCACGAATGTTCAACAGCTTTCCACCGATATTAGCTCAAGTACGCGTCGAGCGCGCTCTTGTGCAACCGTTAAATCAATGTCGGTCACGGTTACGTGCCCCATCTTTCTGAAGGGTTTGGTGCGGGGTTTACCGTAAATGTGCACGTGCACTCCCGGAATCTGAAGCGCCTCGGTTAATCCGCGGTAGAAGACAGGCCCGTCATAACCTGCAGCTCCTAACAGGTTTATCATTACAGCCGGTTGTATCAGGGTTGATTGTCCCAAAGGCAGTGATAATATCGCCCGCAAATGCTGCTCATATTGCGAGGTGGTGCAGGCTTCGATGGTGTGGTGCCCGCTGTTGTGTGGTCGGGGAGCCATTTCATTCACCAACAGTTGACCATCTTTCGTGAGGAAAAGTTCTACTGCCAATAAACCAACAAAATTGGAGGACTCCACTATGGTTTTTGCAATGGTTTGCGCTTGTTTCTCCACTGCGGGCGACACATGCGCCGGACTGAATAGAAACTCTACCAGGTTCGCTACCGGATTGAACTCCATTTCGACCAACGGGAAAATGCTGATCTCACCGTGCTTGTTACGCGCAATAATGACTGCAAGTTCTTTTTCGAAATCGATCACTTCCTCTAACACACACGGTCCTTCAAAGGTTTGTGCGAGATCGGCAGCCGAGCGCACCACTTGCACGCCCTTTCCATCATATCCGCCTGTGCGCGATTTCAGAACAAACGGGAAATGAAGTTCTTCGGATTTAAGGGACGTTGCGTTTTCGATCAATCGAAACGGAGCAATGGGAATAGCATTTGCTGCATAGAACTGCTTTTGCAATCCTTTGTCTTGCACCATCCGCAAAAAAGAAGGCTTTGGATATACTTCTATCCCGCTTTTTTCAAGGGCTTCGAGCGCATCGGTATTCACGTGCTCTATTTCCACGCTCATCACATCTTTGCCTTTTCCGAATGCCATTACCGTATCGTAATCTTGAAACGACCCGCACACAAACTCGTGGCTCATAGAAGCACAGGGCGCATCGGGTGACGGATCCAGAATGGCAACGCGAACGTCATAATTGGCGGCCTCTTGCAAGAGCATGCGGCCCAATTGGCCTCCGCCCAGTATGCCCAGTCGAAATGTATCGGAGTAAAAAGACTTCACGCCGCGAAGATACTCACCAGGTGAATGGGGACAAATCCGATTTTTATCGCAGCAACTCTTCTATGAGGATACGCATGGCGGCTTCATCCTGAAATCCGCTCACACGCTTTATTTCCTGCCCGTTCTTAAAGGTGGAAATGACCGGGATGTTATCAATCTTTTGCGACTTTACGAGGTTGGCGGCTTCGTCAACATTGATGCGCACAATTTCAACTTTGCCGGCAAATTCGCTTGATAGTTTGCTGAGGATTGGCTCCATCTTTTTGCAAGGGCCACACCATGGCGCATAATAGTCTATGAAGACAGGTGTGCCACTTGCAAGCAGTTTTTCGAAGTCGGCTATGGTGAATTTTTCTTCCTGAATGCGCTCTGCTTTTGTGCTTTCCATGCCTGCTGCACTCCACGCCATATAACCGCCTTGTAGGTCGTAAATAATGCTGAATCCCATGTCTTTCATAATCGCTGCTGCATCGGCGCTGCGGCCGCCTGCTTTGCAGTAAACAAATACCGCATGGTCTCTGTCGAGTTGGCCCACCTGATTTGCGAATTCAGGAGCAAGCACATCGAAGTTAACTGCGCCTTTTAAATGACCACCCTGAAATTCTTCCGGTGTGCGCACATCAATGATGGTCGCGCTGGAAGTCGCTTGCAAAGCCTCGGCAAACGCTTTCACACTCACCAATTGAACGCCTCGTTGCTGTTGGGAGTGATTCGTACACGAAAAGAAGAATATCATCAACGTACTCAGTAGAATGCCTTTCATGGGAAATGGAATTAAGGCCACGAAGGTAGTGCCATGACTTGCACGCTCTCTGTGACAAAAGTTACACGATTCTTACGCAGTTTTTTCGGTGGCTTTTTTACCGATTCGGATAAAGAATTTTTCGAAGGTGTTGTATACGAAATGGCTAGCCAAGAGGGGGAGTGCAAGTAATAATCGCACCGACTCCGGCACTTCGATGGGCGTATTGCCTGCCAGGAGCTGCACCCTATGACCGTCAGGCGGCGGCTTAGCCTCTGAGACAATCCAAATTGTGAAGTGCCTTCACCGCGATAGTAAAGCGAATTAATTATACCATTTGCCAAACAAAAAAAATCCCGGCACGAAGCCGGGATTTTCAATCAAATGTTAACCTATACACTTAATCTACTTTAGTACGTTCACCGGCACGCGGCTAATGCCGGCGGGTGTTTCAATAATAAAGAAATAGGATCCAGCAGCGATTGACTCCAGTGACCAATTCACTTGAGTTGTGTGTGAGTTCATCTTTTTGGATTCAACTACACGGCCGCTCATGTCAATGCATTGCACACTATTTATCGAATGCTTTGATTGAATATTCACGTATGAATTCGCAGGGTTTGGATAAACCTGCATGCTTTGTTCAACAAGTTCAGCCGTACCGACATTTTCTGTAATGGTGATGGTTTGAATTGGAATGGTGAAATACACATTTGCATTCGCGGTCATGTCGAGCACAATGGTTTCATCACCTTCTATAAGAGCATCACCCAATA
>JBILIX010000291.1:0-3552 GCA_044368835.1 Flavobacteriales bacterium
CCTCGAAACCGAATTCACTTGAAATGATGTTGATGGTTTCTGCATCGAGGCGTTGGTTGAGCGAAGCAAAAATGCCAAGTTGCATGCAGGCCTTGATGATTTCAGTAGGCTGAATGTTCATCATGGACGCCAATTCACTTACGGTAACGAACTCGGTGAGCTTCAACACGAGGTTTTCGGCCTGTTGGCGCGCTGCTTCCTCTTCGGAACGACGGGCAACGAAGTCACGCTTTTCACGACGGAACTTACTTGACTTCGATTTTCCTTGTCCGCCCAGGCGAGCCAAGGTGGCTTTTACCTGGTTTTGAATATCCTGTTCGCTGAGTTCCGTTTTTTTCGGTTCAGCAGGCTTTACTGTGTTGCGTTGACGGCGATCGATTTCCTGTTGACGTTGAATATCCACCTTTCCAACGCGCTTGCGTTTGCGCTTCTCGGCTTCCGCATTGGCTTGTTCCGCCTTTTTCTTAGCCGGATCGGTGGGCAGTTCAATTTTACCCATCAACTTCACCCCGGTAAGTTTTTGAACATTCACACGGATGAGTTCTTTTTCCGGTTCAGGAGCTATTACCGGTTCGGGCTCAGGAGCAGGAGCCGGCTGCGGCGCTGCGGCTGCTGTTTTTGTTTTTGTTTTCGTTTTTGTTTTCTCTTCTGCAGGGGCTTCCGGCGTGTCTTCTTTCTTTTTGCGGCCTTTCGTTTTAGGTTTTTCGAGGCTCGATAAGTCGATCTTGCCAACCACCTTTACCTCGTTCACTCTCTCCTCTTCTGGAGCAGGAGCCTCCACAATTGTTTTCTCTGGAGTAACTTCTGCAACGGGCTCAACAGGTGTTTCAACAACTGGCTCTGCCGGCTTAGGTGCCGGTTTTTCTTTTACTTCAACCTTGCGCTTGAATTTGCTATAATCGATTTCGGGCTCTTCGTCTTCCTTGGAGCCTCCTTTCGTTTTCTTCGTGTCTTCGAGGGTAATCGTAGCGCGCGACTCACGCACTTTGGCTGCAGTGGCAGCTGATTTTTCTTTAGCGGCCTGATCACCGGCAAACTCGCCCAATAGCAGTTCATACGCTTCCGTTTCAATCTTAGCCATCGGGTTGTTCTCTATCGAAACCCCTTTTTTCGAGAGGAATTCTACGATAGTGTCCTTACTAACGCCGAGCGTTACTGCTGCTTTTCCAAGCCTTTGTGGTCCTTTTACTTCAGACATAATCCAAAAAGTTGTCGAGGAGTACACAACGCAATGGCCAGATTCAGGGAGCTATATGTTTGCTTCTGTTTACTGTTTCATTGCTTTGTGATCTGTTGACGTTTGCCGTTGTTATAAATTTATTTGCGGGTGCAAGTTAGTTTGTTTTGTCGGGTTTTGCCATAAAATCATGAATTTCATGGTAATTTTAAGCCAACTTCAGTGCATGAAGTACATGAACAGTACATGACTTTTATCCGAAATATTCTCTTCCTCTTCTTGTCGGCTTTTGCAGGTCCTGCGCTAGTAGGTCAAGTGAAGGTTGCATTCTTTTTAGCGCCCACCTGCACTATCTGTCGCTACTATGCGCTTGAAATGCGCGACTTGTCGGCCGATTATGCCTCACAGGAAGTGGAGTTCATCGGGTATGCGGTGGGCCCTTTGCTTACAGACAGCGTCGTTGCGTCATTTCGGGAGGTATACAAAATTCCGTTTTCGGTAGTGTTGGATGACACGATGCACCGCGCGCTCAACGCAACAGTGACTCCTGAGGTTTTTGTGTTGCGCAACGATACGGTTGTTTATCACGGCCGCATCGACGACAGCTTTCTGCGCGTAGGAAAGCGAAGGGCACATGTGAAGAACAGAGAGTTAAGAAGTGTTTTAGACAGTATATTGCAGGGTCGAAAGGCGGAAGTACATTACGTTCCTGCTGTAGGATGTATTATCGAAAAATAATTGCTATGAAAAGAGTATTTACCCTAATTGCGATTTGCTGCGCATTAAGCTTGAATGCGCAAGTCACCTTTTCGGAAGACATTGCACCCATCATTTTTGAGCACTGCACCAAGTGCCACCGTGACGGAGAGATTGGGCCCATGCCGCTTACGAGTTATGCCGAGGTTGCGGCATCAGCTAATATCGTAGAGTACGTAACGGGCATACGCTATATGCCACCTTGGACGCCGGACCATACCTACAGCACGTTTCGTGATGAGAATGTGTTAACAGACACCGAAATATCGCTTATTGCCGAGTGGGTTGCCGCTGGTGCGCCTGAAGGAAACCCAGATCTTACACCGCCTGTTCCGGTCTTCCCAGAAGGCTCTCAAGTTGGGGAGCCCGATTTGGTTTTGACATTCGAGGAACCTTTTCTGCACTTGGGCAACAACGCCGATATGTACCAAGTATTCGTGCTGCCAACAGGCCTAACAGAAGACCGCGACATAGAAGCCATCGAGGTTCGCCCCGATAACAAGGATATTTGCCACCACGCGATTTTGGGAGTAGATACAAGCGGCGAGGCTGCACAATTGGATGCGGCTACTCCGGAGTATGGATATACCCAGTTCGGAGGATTTGGATTTGAACCAATCGATAATTTCTTCAGTGCGTGGGTGCCAGGCTCAAGTCCGTTGGTTTTTCCGCCAGCACTAGGTAAGAAGTTGTATGCGAACTCCGACCTATTGATTCAGATGCACTACGGGCAGTCGAGTATTGATCAATTGGACCAAACAAGTGTGAACATATTTTTCGCGGAGGAACCGATTACCCGCTACGTTCAGACTTATCCAATCAACCCATATAATCTCGATGAGCCTTTCATTATCATGCCCAATGAAGTGAAAACATTTCATGGAACTATTGAGGTGCCTGTTGATGTTTCGCTGCTAGACGTTGCACCGCATGCACACTTGATATGCAGCAGCTATGAGGTATATGCCGTTAGCCCAAATGGACAAGATACTATCAACCTGATTAAGATTCCGGAATGGGATTTTAACTGGCAGGGTTTATTTGCCTTCCCCAATTTGCTGAGGATTCCGGCTGGTTACACGATTCATTGCTGGGGTACATATGATAATACCGCGGACAACCCTATGAACCCCAACGACCCCCCACAGATTATGACTTGGGGAGAGTCGACCACCGAAGAAATGTACTTGTGTTTTGTTCAGTTTGTCATCTATCAGCCCGGCGATGAGAATATTTCGCTTCCCACGCTTAACGAGGAATACATGATGGTGTACCCGAAAGAGCAGTTGTTTGCATGCTATCCCAATCCGGCAAACACAGAGCTTGTGATTGGATATCATTTAATGAAGCCGCATGAGATGACATTGGAAGTACTTGACGTGCAGGGCAAGCGAGTAGCCACGATTTTCGACCGCAAGTCGATGGGAATGGGGTATCACCGCGAGCGTTTTATGCTGAATGATTTGCAGAATGGGACGTATGTGTACCATTTATTTGGAGAAGGATTCGATGAGTCGCAGCGATTCGTGATTCAACGTTGATGCATTCATTGAACGTTAGAGCAATAGCGAAAAGGTATTGGATGGTGCTGCCATTGCTGGCCTACGCCATTGTGGAGA
>JBILIX010000292.1:0-3547 GCA_044368835.1 Flavobacteriales bacterium
TTGTGCTGCGAGGAAGTATGGATGATCTGGCAGTTCGATAATTTCAACCAATCCACTGTCAGGGTTAATACCCGTGCACTTCATTCCTGCTGCTTCAAATTGCGCTTTGTATTCGTTATTGAATTCGAAACGGTGACGGTGACGCTCTTCAATACGCTCAACTCCGCCATACGCTTCACTTGCCTTGCTTCCGGCCAACAGTCGACATGGATAAGAACCTAAGCGCATGGTGCCTCCCTTGTGCATGATTGTTTTCTGCTCGGCCATCAAACTGATGACGGGGTGAGTGGTGTATTCCTTCATCTCGGTTGAATGCGCATCGGCAAAGCCAAGCACATTGCGGGCAAATTCAACGACCGCCATCTGCATGCCTAGGCAAATTCCAAAAAACGGAATCTTGCTTTCGCGCGCATAACGAATAGCTTCGAGCTTTCCATCCATGCCGCGAGAACCAAAGCCGGGTGCCACTAAAACGCCATCTACACCTTGCAATTTCTCTATCGCATTCTTAGGGGTGAGCTCTTCGGAATGAATCCAGCGAATTTCGACACCCACTTCGTTGGCCGCTCCGGCGTGATTAAACGCCTCAGCAATCGACTTATAGGAATCCTTCAGCTCTACGTATTTTCCAATAAGAGCAATAGTCGTTTTGCTCTTCGGATGTTTGAATCGGTTCAAGAAATCGATCCACTTTTCGAGATTGGGCGTTGCATTGGGTTGTACTCCGAGTTTTTCGAGAACCACTTGATCGAGCTTTTCTTCGAGCATGAGCAACGGTACATCGTATATCGTGGACGCATCGATACTCTGAATAACAGCGTTCGGTGTGACGTTGCAAAACTTCGCAATCTTGTTGCGAATGGAAGGAGAAAGCTCATGTTCAGTGCGGCAAACAAGTATGTCCGGCTGAACTCCATTCTCGAGCAACATTTTCACTGAGTGCTGTGTGGGCTTCGTCTTAAGCTCGCCTGCTGCCGACAAATACGGAATGAGTGTGAGATGAATTACAAGACAATCGTCTTCCTTTTCCCACTTCATTTGACGCACTGCTTCGATGTAGGGCAGCGATTCAATGTCGCCCACTGTGCCGCCTATCTCCGTGATTACAAAATCGTATTCCGACTTAGAGCCGAGTATTTGAATGCAACGCTTAATCTCATCGGTTATATGCGGAATAATCTGAACTGTCTTTCCCAAGTATTCGCCTCTGCGTTCCTTCTCAATGACACTTTGGTAGATTCTACCTGTGGTAACATTGTTGGCTTGCGAAGTTGGGACATTCAAAAAACGCTCGTAGTGACCAAGATCCAAATCGGTTTCTGCGCCGTCGTCGGTCACAAAACACTCCCCGTGTTCATACGGATTGAGGGTTCCCGGATCGATGTTGATATAGGGATCCAGTTTTTGGATGGTTACGCGATAGCCTCGCGATTGAAGGAGTGTGGCTAAAGAAGCGGAGATGATTCCTTTGCCCAGCGATGAAGTTACACCACCGGTAACAAAGATGTATTTGATGTTTTCTGACATGACCCGTATGAAAGGTGCGAAAGTGCACTTACGGGATACAAAAGTAAATCAATTGGTGTAGCACATCCTCAACAAGTTTTCCATTTTGTTGAAGCGTCACAATTAATCTTCTTCTCGGAGCGGCCTGGTAAGGCTTTCAACCACTTTGTATTCCGACAAAAACTCTCGGGCAATTACACGCAGTATGGTGTAAACGGGAATAGCGAGTACCATACCTAATACACCGCCAATGGTGCCTGCCATCAAAATCACAATGAAAATTTCGAGCGGATGCGCCTTCACACTGCCGCCCAGTACGGTTGGCTGCACTACAAACGCATCAATAATTTGCGCACACACAAACACCAGAGCCACTTTGAAAAGCAAAGGAAACAGCTGCGCTTCAAAATCGAGATGCAGCGAGGTGGTTAGCGCAATTAGAATACCCAAAGAGGCTCCGAGTAAGGGGCCGAGATACGGAATGACATTGACCATTCCCGCAAACAACCCAATGAGAAATGCATTTTGCACACCCAACACGTAAAGCGAAACACCAACCATAGAAGACATGATCATGCTCTGCAGGGCCACTCCCAAAAAATAGCGGCGCAACAAACCATGGCTGTGCGTAAGTATCACCTTTATCTTGCTCATTTGCCGGTCGGGGGTGAGAGTAAGAATGATGCGCGAAAAGAGAAAACCATCCTTCAAAAAGAAGAAGGAAATGAATAGAACAGCAAATAGGCCAATGATGGCATTGCCCACCACTCCAAACAAATCATTGAATGTTGCCTGCAACCACTCCGAACTAAATATCCGCTGAAGATATTGAACGGCATATTGCGTAGGACTTTCGCCCGCTGTGTACTTCGACATGTCGTAACCGGATCGTTGCACCTGCTCATCGATTCGGAGCGAAAGTTCCTCGGAATTTATTTCACTGATAATCCTGATTTCGCTTGTGATTAGCGGTGAGAACAACACCACCAACAAAGCGAGCACCAATAAAAAACTACTCAGGGCCGCCATTGCACGCGCCCAATCGGGGAAACGCCATTTGCGAATGCGCAAGCGCGCAATTCCATCGGAAAGGGGTTCGCATATAAACGAGATAACGACTGCAATTACGATGTAGGCAATGATGACTCTAAACAGCCAGAGCATGGAAATAAGCAACGCAACGGCTGCCAGGGTAAAAATTATCTTCCAGTTCTGACTGAGGTTCTTCATGTTAAACATAGCGTTTAGGGAAGTCAAAACTAAGCAAGTTGCAGGTTCCTGCGCTTACCATCGACCACGAGTTGAAGGGAACCTCAATTTCGGCTATGGAGCATGTGGCCATCACCACCCATTCGCCGGTGAGCAGGTTCACAAGCGATGATAATCCCGGGTTGTGACCAACGAGCATTACACTTTCACGCGCGTCGTCAAGACCATTCACGATGGTCAGCAGTCGATTTGCATCGGCCTCGTATATTTTTCGTTCGGTGTCCCACTGCTCTTCGCTCAACCCGAGGCGACGTTTAAAAAAGCCGGCCGTGGTAATGGCCCGATTGGCAGGGCTGGTCAGAATGAAATCGAGCGCATGAGCTGCCTCCGCGAATTGATCTGCCATGAATGGTGCATTACGCATGCCGCGCTCATTGAGCGGCCGGTCGAAATCAGACATTCCCTCGTGCGACCAATCCGACTTTGCATGTCGAACCAGATATAACTTTTTAGGCATGGCGCAAACCTAAGCAATAGCAGGATTGAAAATTTCACTTCAAGATGCAATACATTTACACACGGACAACTGAATGTCCGAATTGCAGATTTCATTCAGCATAGCCCCCGTGCAAATCCAATCGGCATGAAAGAGAGTATTCTTCATTTCTTCGAACAGTTAGACCCCGTAACAGGCGCTCTCATTGCGACCACCTTCACCTGGCTTGTGACGGCAGCAGGCGCAGGATTGGTCTTTTTCTTCAACACGATGCGTCGCTCTGTGCTCGATGGTATGCTTGGCTTCACCGGTGGCGTTATGATTGCGGCCAGCTTC
>JBILIX010000036.1:0-11747 GCA_044368835.1 Flavobacteriales bacterium
ACCGTTTGATCGCCATACTGTATTGCACTCCAAAGCATTTTGAAGTCGGCGTTCTCCCAGCGGAAGTCGCCATTGGCGGTATACAATTCCTTGACGTAACCATCTACTTTCTGTTTCGAATAGGGAGTACCCTCGGGTGTTGGCACAAGTTGCTCACGTTGCACTAGCTTTCCGGAAAGTCCCTGCGTGTCGTTCATGATCTGCTCCTCGCCTGCGGGCGAGCATCCGGAAAAAACTGCTGAGGCTATAATCGACAATGAAATGATGAAGTGTTTCATGGCTGTTAAGATTTAAAGCGAATGTAGTAGAATCATAGCTGCATATCCGGCTTAGTAAGACAATTTTCAATTGATTTTCAACCAGGTGAACATGAGTAACCTTGTGTTGTTACTTCGCAGCATGGATTCATTAAGTCAAATTGTACTGGGGGCAGCCGTGGGAGAAGTGTTGTTGGGCAATAAACTTGGCAACAAAGCTCAACTGCTGGGCGCCATTGGAGGCACTCTTCCTGACCTAGACGTATTGCTGAACCCTTTCTTCAGTGATGAAATCACAAAACTTCAAATTCACAGGGGCTATTCGCATGCTATAGTCATTCATTTGCTTTTGTCCTTTCCTCTCGCAAAGTGGTGTCATGCAAAATGGAAAGACCTACTATCGTTTCGCCGTTGGTACATCTTCTGGGCTTCTGTTCTGATTACCCACGCACTACTCGATTGTTGTACTACCTACGGAACTCAACTGCTTCTGCCTTTTACTGATCATCTCATAGGGTTCAATAACATTTCGGTGGTTGACCCTCTGTGGACGATTCCATTCCTTCTTCTAATGCTCGTGCCCTTATTTCTCCATCGAGAAAACGCCAATCGTATTCGGTGGGCTGCAGCAGCATGCTCATACGCAGGTTTGTATATGTTACTAACGTTCTATAACAAATACACCGTTCACTGCCATTTCGAAAGACAGCTTAAGGCGAGTAGCATTTCCTATCACACGCTGAAAACGACCCCTACCATGTTCAATAACATACTTTGGTCGAGCATCGCCGTGTCGCAAGACAGCCTATATTTTGGAGAGTACTCCTTGCTTCAAGAAGATCCAGTCGTTGAATGGGTTGCCTATCCCATCCATCGTGAACTGATCGAAAATCATCCGGACCAGCGCATCATGAAGGCACTCGTATGGTTTGGGCAGGGAGCCTATTTAACCACACCCTATAACGATGGTATCGACTTCTTCACAGCCAAATGGGGTCGTTCAGACTTTACGCAAACGGAACCGCATAAGGCATTTGTTTTTCATTGGAGAATCGAACCATGTGAGGACGGCTGGTGTGCCAATCAAATAATGCCGGAATGGACAAAGGAGGATTTCAACCGAGCATTTGGAACACTGTGGAGTCGCATACTCGACAAGCCAAAAGCTGTTTCGCAAATGCAGTAGTTGGTGTTATTTTCGCGCTAACGAAAAGTGATGTGAAATGAGCGCAGAAATACCCAGCAAATACGACCCAATTCAAACAGAAGATAAATGGTACAGCTACTGGATGGAGCAAAAGCTCTTCAAGAGTGTACCCGATGGCCGTGAAGCATACACAGTGGTTATTCCACCACCAAACGTTACCGGTGTGCTTCACATGGGGCACATGCTCAACAACACGATTCAGGATTTGTTGGTTCGACGAGCCCGCATGCAAGGTAAAAACGCATGCTGGGTGCCCGGTACCGACCACGCCTCCATTGCAACAGAAGCCAAAGTGGTACAGAAGCTGCGCGCTGAAGGCATCAAGAAAAGTGACCTCACCCGCGAAAAGTTCTTGGAGCACGCATGGGAATGGACGCATAAACACGGCGGTATCATTCTCGAACAGCTCAAGAAATTGGGAGCAAGCTGCGACTGGGACCGCACGCGCTTTACAATGGATGAGAAATACTATGAAAGCGTAGTAGACACCTTTATTGATCTCTACAAAAAAGGAAAAATATACCGGGGCGAACGCATGATCAATTGGGATCCTGCAGCACTCACAGCTTTATCCGATGAGGAAGTTATTTACAAAGAAGTAAACTCCAAGCTGTACCATGTCCGCTACCAAATCGTTGGCAGCAGTGAATACATCACCATTGCTACGACTCGACCGGAAACTATTTTGGGTGACACGGCTGTATGCGTGAATCCGAAAGACGATCGATACAAACACTTGCACGGAAAGAAGACGATTGTGCCTTTGGTGAATCGCGAAGTTCCTGTGATCGCCGACGACTATGTGGAAATGGAATTCGGCACGGGGTGTCTAAAAGTTACTCCGGCACACGACATGAACGATTTCATGTTGGGTGAAAAGTACAAGTTGGAAATCATCAACATGATGAACGACAACGGCACCATCAGTGAAGCAGGTCAATTGTACGTTGGTATGGATCGCTTTGAAGTGCGTAAACAAATTGCTGAGGACCTCCAGCAGTCGGGCAACCTCGTGAAAATCGAGGACCTGATCAATAAGGTCGGTTTCAGCGAACGCAGCGATGCTGTCGTTGAACCGCGACTTTCCCTGCAATGGTTTGTGGACATGAAGGATTTGAGTAAGCCCGCGCTCGACCATGTAATGAACGACGACATTAAGTTCTTCCCTCCCAAGTTCAAGAACAGCTATCGCAACTGGATGGAAAACATCAAAGACTGGTGTATTTCACGCCAACTTTGGTGGGGGCATCGCATTCCGGCATGGTATGCACCCGACGGCCAATTTGAGGTAGCTAAAACAAAAGAAGAAGCACTGCAGCAATTTGCTCAGAAAGGCATTGCAGTCGATGCCGATTCTATCCGTCAGGAAGAGGATGTACTGGACACCTGGTTTTCCTCGTGGCTGTGGCCCATCAGTGTGTTCGATGGATTCTATACAGAAGAAGAGGTCAGCTACTACTACCCGACCAACGATTTGGTGACCGCACCTGAAATCATGTTTTTCTGGGTGGCTCGTATGATCATTGCCGGATATGAATACCGCCATGATCTGCCTTTCCGCAATGTTTATTATACCGGCATTGTGCGCGACAAGCAAGGACGCAAAATGTCGAAATCACTGGGCAACTCTCCCGACCCGTTGGATCTTATGAAAATATACGGTGCTGATGGAGTTCGTGTAGGTATGTTGCTGTCTTCGCCCGCAGGGAATGACCTTCTGTTCGACGAATCGCTCTGCGAACAGGGACGCAACTTTGCCAATAAAATCTGGAATGCATTCCGTCTGGTCAAGGGCTGGGAAGAAAAAGTAGATCACTCGCTGGAACAAACTGCTGCAGCGAAAACTGCGGTGAATTGGATGCGCAGCAAGTTCAATGCGACCTTGCTTTCCCTGAACGATGACTACGACAAGTTCAGAATCAATGAAGCACTGATGACAACCTATAAATTGGTTTGGGACGACTTCTGTGCTTGGTACTTAGAAATGGTAAAGCCTCCATTTGGTCAAGGCATGGATGCAGCCACCTACGCGTCATCCGTATCCATACTGGAGGACCTCCTTCGAGTATTGCATCCATTTATGCCCTTCCTTACGGAGGAGGTATGGCATTACCTAAAGCCACGAGCAGAAGGCAGCTCTATTTGCGTTGCCTCTTGGCCAACAGCGGAGAAAGTCGACAGCTCTATAATCACCTCATTCGACCGCATGCAGGAGGTTGTAATTGGCATTCGCAACGTGCGAAAAGAGAAAAACATTCCGAATAAGGAAGCCGTTGAGCTTATGGCTCGTGTGAATCAAGATAACACAACCGAATTCGATGCAGTTATTCAGCACCTGTGTAATATTCGTTCGATCAACTATGTCAAGGAGAAACCCTCCGGATGTTTCTCCTTTGTAACTGTCGGTGGAGAGTATTTCATTCCATTCACGGAACAAATAGACCTAGAAGCCGAAAAGAAAAAAATAGAAGCTGAATTGAGTTACGTGAAAGGTTTTTTGAAATCGGTGGATGCCAAATTGAGTAACGAGCGATTCGTTAATAATGCTCCTGCTGCTGTGCTTGAGATCGAGCGCAAAAAACAAAGTGACTCGCTAGCTAAAATCCAGATGATGGAGGAGCAGTTGAAAGCGCTGAATTAACGCGGCAACGTAAACTCGAACGTAGTACCCTTCGTTAGTTCGGAAAAAAACCGAACGTCGCCGCCGGTGCGCGTTACTAGCTTCTTGACGGTAGCCAAGCCTATCCCATTTCCCCTATTGCCATAACGATCGGCTGAAGAAGCCGTTTCGAAGAGCTGAAATAGTTTGTCATGAAAACTACGATCGATACCGGATCCATTGTCAGCCACTGAAACCCTGTAAACTTCAGAGTCTTCAGCAATTGATATTGTCACCACCGTTTTTGCCTTATCGCTGTATTTAATTGCATTGGACACAAGGTTCAGCAATACCTGAAGCAGCACCGGTCCATGAGTATTGATTCTCTCCGGTTGAATATCAAAGAGGAGCTCCACTTCCGCGTCGCCGCCAAATAAGTTTCGAACCTGAGTAACAAGTTCATCACTATCCACCGAAGAATTCATGTTCGTGATAGCGGCATCCAATCGGTAATAATCAAGCAGCCCGGAAATGAGCGAAGAAAGCTGATGCGACGATGCTCTTATGGTATTCAACATGCTAACCCCATCTTGATGCAGTGACTCACCATGTCTCTCAATAAGAATATCTGTCAACGACGAAATTCCATTCAACGGTGATTTCAAATCATGTGCAGCGATAAATGCAAACTGTTCCAATTCGTTATTCTTCTCCTTCAGCCTGCTGAGCATGCCCTCCAATGCCCTTTTATTTCTTCGCAACTCTAGCAATGCAATCACCTGTGCCGCAAGTGCATTCAAGGCCGACAATTGAGCGTTTGTCAGAGATTTCGGCTCACTATCCAAGACGCAAAGCGTTCCCAGCGGCAAACCATCTTCGCTCACCAAAGGAACCCCTGCGTAGAAAGCCAAGTGAGGATCACCTGTTACCAGCGGATTATCGTGAAAACGTTCATCAATGCGGGCGTCGGGAACCACAAGTGTCTTGCCGGGTTCATGGATGGCATGAGCACAAAACGCGAACTCTCGAGGAGTTTCCTTAACCTCCAAACCAACACTCGATTTGAACCACTGCCTGTTCTCATCGATTAAAGAAATAAGCGACATGCGGCAACCGCAAATCTCAGATGCGATTGCAGTGAGATGATCATACTCCTTCTCCGACAAGGTATCCAAGACCTCATAGCTTTTCAACGCCCTCAGACGTTCTAATTCGTTATGTGGTTTCTCAGGTAAAATCATTCGCCGCAAACAGTCGTTGTGATTGTTCCAAATGTACCCCAATGCAACAATAATAAATTTGACAATTATCAATAAAAAAGGGCCGCTTGTGCGGCCCTTTCCAATTTCATGCAGAGTGACTGATTAGTCAATCATTAATTTCAAGGTACGTGAATGACCATTTGAGTTCAGTGAAATCAAATAGGCACCGGTTGCCAAATTACTTGTATCAATCGTAATGCGCTGCGCACCGGGAGCTGAAGCGCGAGGCTGCCAACTTTCGATTACACGTCCACTCAAGTCAGTAAGGGTAATGTTCATCTTCTCAGCACCGCGATCAACATACGTGAGCACTGTGTTTTCGTCGGCCGGATTTGGATAAACCATCGCACCGAAGAAATCGGCGTCCTGCTCATTCAAACCAACCGTTCCGGTCATGTTGATATCATCAATAAATAAATTGTTGGGGAACTCACCTGCACGGAAGATGAACTTCATGCGGAAGCCTTCCGTGAGATAGGTGTTAGGAATGGTGAATGACTCCTCTCTCCAATCAGAAGAACTGTTTGGGAAGAATGGAATACTTACGCTACCAGCCGTAACCAAGTCAATTCCTTCCAGGCTTACACGCGGTGTGCTCGACCAGTTTTGACCACAGTCATTCGAAATAAATACTTCGAAACGATCCGTGATACCTGCCAGGTCGGTGCTTTGAGTAGCATAGGCGTACTTAAAGGAAACAGCTGCACCGCTTACCAAATCCAAGTTGCATGAAGGAGTTACCAATTCGTCAATATCGTATCCACCCTCATCGATGTTTGTTCCAGACATTTCATACGCATTCAAAAAAGTACTCGTGTTGTTTGAGAAACCTGCTTCTGTAGTGCGGCTCCAAACAGATACGTTGCTATCGTAGTTACCTGGCACGTAGAAATTTATGAATCGGAAGTAATCATCGAAACCTTCTTGCAGAAGAGGGCCACCGGTTTCGGTCCACGACGGCGCAATAACGACACATTGCTGAATTGTCTTCGTGGTCGATCCCTGAGCATTGGTCACTGTAAGAGTAACTGTTTTGCGACCTTCCGAAGTGAAGGAAACGGATGGGTTGGCGCTAGTGCTTGTTGCAGGCTGTCCATCCTGGAATGTCCAAGAGTAGGTGTCTACCACACCATTCGTGGTGTTGTCTACAAAGTCAATATCCTCATTCACGCAAGCAAACTTAGTAGCGGGATAGAAGTCAGCGTTAGGAGCACATGTCAGCGGGTTACTGTCAGTACCGGTGAGAGCACGGTTTGAATCTGTCCACAGATTGCTACGTCCTGAAAGTCCTGCATTAAGCGCCAAACGCATACGCTCTTTTTGTCCGTTGGTAAACATGTGTGAGCAATAAGAATAGTCCATGAAGTTTTGAACGTTCTCAACAATACCATAGGTTCCAACTAACTCAACATTGTCGATTGAAAACTCACCTGCCGCATCTTCAGCATTGAAAGCGTAAATGCGGAAGGTTACAGGTTGAATCATGGCAGTGAAGGAACCACCACCCAAGGTAACCTTCGCACCGTTCACTGCGATTGCAGTATCAGCGGCAAAGAAGAATGTATTGGCAGGATTAGGATTGGATAACACCACCAAATTTGCATTGGCAGGGGCAACAGCAGCTGAGATATTGTTAGCGTAGTTATTGACGCTAGAACGAACAGCGAATGCACGAGGACCATTTCCTGCGCGAGAAGCCTTGAAGCGCAATTCTGTGAGCGTCATTGCACTTCCCGGACGAGGAGTAATGGTAAACTCATAGTATTTCGAAGTGTTGATAGTTCCAGCCATGTCAGCATACGAAGTGGAACCTTGAACGGCGCCCTCACCCCAGCCTGTGAAAGCAAACTGACCATCCATGTTCGGGTTGGTAGATACACCGCTCGCCTGGAACTGCGTGAACTGCAAGCGAGAAAAGTTTTCCTCACCCAACAAAAGCATTGGTGGAGTGGTTGGATCTGTTGTACCACCTGTGCCGCCTGTTATTCCATCGAAATTATAGATTGCGTTTGTCAATGCTGTTGAGCTACATGAAAAGTCTTTCAAGTCTTGGCAGCTGGCATGACCCTCGGTAACCGGGGTATCCGAAACGCCATCATCGCCGCATTCCACTTCCGGCTCATTGGTGCTACCCCAAGGATGCGCCAAATCAAGATAGTGACCTACTTCATGGGTTAAAGCGCGTGAATTAGTGTTTGAGCCTGTTCCAATACTACCAATATAATTGTGACGAATGATGATACCGTCAGCCAATGCCGACTGACCATCGATTACTGAGGATGGATATTGGCTATAACCTGCAACACCGTTCTCCATGTTTGCAACCGTCCATACGTTGAGGTAACGCTCACGTGGCCACTGGTTCAACTTGGAACCATTGTCACCTACATAGGTTTCGATGGAGCGAGAGCGCACGATACCATTGGTGCAATTGCCCAAGAAATCTTTCGTGGCCAAGCGGAACTCCAACTTGACGTTAGCCACAATCGTGTCAAATCCGTTTACCACAATGATGGTATCAGCATTCAATTTGTTGTAGTCACGATTGAGGATTTCCATTTGATTATAAATCTGCTCGTCAGAAATATTCTCAGAACCATCCAAATGTAAAATGTGAAAAACCATCGGAATAACAAGAACGGCTTCGGTTTCTCCATCACGGGTATTGCGCCATTCAATCATTTCTTCGCGCATCAATCGCTCATAATTATCCTGAGCTTGCACCAAAAACGGATTGCGTGAACGCTCCCTGTTATTCATAAGGTCGGTACCACAACGATACTGAGCCATTGCAGTAAGGGTGGTTAAAAGTCCCAAACCAAGCGTAAGTAAGCTTTTTCTCATGTCAATTTCTGAATTTAGAAGTCACAAATATAAACGCGATGTGAAATGCTCAAAATTTAGTTATTCCGAGCTACTATGCTAATACACCTAAGTTAGAGAGCACCCTACAGGTTCTGCCATTCCGTAAATCACAAGATGTTGAAAATTTCGCATATTTGCCCGACCATGCCTCGAAAAAGCATTGCTGCAATTCTTATCCTGTTGGCGCTAAGCCAGATTGGTGGTGCTTGGATGGTCTATACCACCGCGCTTTGGGTGCACAAGACGAATCGTGAATCCCGACTCTTACAAGCGTCCAAAAGAGTTCAATTCGTATTAACTGCTTCTGAATACCGGGCTGCGCTTGTTGAAGAAGAGGAGGTTGTAATTCACAACAGGATGTACGACGTCGTTTCTGTATCGGAAAATTGCGAAAATGTTATTGTAATTGCAGTACCCGACGATGCAGAAAACAAATTGAAACGCACCTTAAACGAGCTTCAAAAAGAATCTACAGGATGGTCGGAGTTGGCCAATCTTGCAAGTGCATTCAGCATTACAAGTTTCATTCAGGAGCCGATTCTTACCATGAGGTGTCTTCTGATTCCAATGATCCTTACCCATTCTTCTTTTTACTTGACTCCGGTTGCAAAAGGGAGTGATCTGGCAATAGAGCACCCACCAGCCACTTGATGTATTGCAAAGGCTCCTGAATTGAGTCATACACCTTTATACATCAATAACTTCCAACATGAAGAAATATACTTTCTTGGTGGGAATTGTGCTTGGCTGCATTTGCACTACCCCCCTTTTATCGCAACAAGACACACTGCCCGAGCAACTACAGCTCAATGAAATAGTGATTTCATATAACAAAATAGAAGAGCGTAAAAACAAAATCCCTCAATGGATTGAGCTCATCGATTCAAAAACAATAGCACGCTCACAGGCGCAAACCACTGCCGACCTCCTGGCACAAAATGGCTCAGTCCTCGTCCAAAAAAGCCAGCAAGGTGGAGGAAGCCCCATCATCAGGGGTTTCGAAGCCAGCCGCATTCTGTTAGTAGTCGACGGAGTTCGCATGAACAACCTGATATACAGATCGGGTCACCTGCAAAACATCATGACCATTGACAATATAAGCCTAGAGCGAGCCGAAATACTCTTTGGTCCATCATCCACTCAATATGGCACCGATGCATTGGGAGGCACGATACACCTGTTTACGAAGAAGCCCATTCTCAGCATCGACGACAATCTCTTAGTACAAGTCGGCCTCCGCTCCCGCTACTCCACGGTCAATGAAGAATCGACCACCGGCCTCGACATCAACATTGGATCGAAGCGCTTTGCAAGTCGAACCATCGTTTCCTATTCGCTCTTCGGTGATTTGCGCAATGGGAAGAATGCCAACCCATTGTTCGACGGGAAGTACATCACTCGTGACAACTACATCGATAGCAACTTTGACAAGCCCGGATCTTATGGAATCGACAGCATTATCACGAATGAGGACCCGAACCTGCAGGTAAGGTCGGGATATAACCAGTACAACTTGATGCAAAAATTCCTGTTCCGCCAAAACGACCGTGTTTCCCATCAATTGAATTTGCAGTATTCCAATTCAACCAACTTGCCCCGTTATGACCGCCTCACCGATATCTCAGGTGGGGCTCTCAAGTGGAGCGAATGGTATTATGGACCGCAAGAGCGACTGATGATGAGCTACGATCTGGCGATTAAAAGCGAGGGTCATTTCTTCAGTGAATATCGATTCAATATCAATCAGCAGTTTGTGGAGGAAAGCAGGCACCAGCGACGTTATCGAAAATCCGGATTGCAAAGCCGAGTGGAGAATGTGGCTGTTTCAGGATTCAACTTTTTCGCTCAGCACAAAAGCGATTCGCACGAGATGCAAGTGGGCGTTGATGGCCAACTCAATGGCCTGAAAAGCACAGCCAATGAAGTTGATATCTACACAGGGGCATCCAGCAATTTGGACACCCGCTACCCCGATGGAACAAATTCAATGGCTTCGGCGGGAGTTTATCTTACCCACCTGTGGAAGTTAAGCGAAAAAACGAATGTGACCGACGGGTTGCGTGTTGGCTATAGCTACCTACAATCAACCATGGTCGACACGACCTTTTTCAAATTCCCATTCAACACCATTGAGCAGCAAACTCCAACATACAGCGGTAGCATCGGCCTGGTCCATAATGCCTCTGAAAAGTTGAAATTTTCCATGCTTATCTCAAGCGCCTTTAGAGTTCCAAACATCGATGACTTAGCCAAAATATTCGAGTCCACACCGGGAAGTATTATTGTACCCAACGACAACATCAAACCTGAAAAATCCATCACATACGAAGTGGGTATTTCGCGAGTGTTCGGTTCTGCCTTGCGCTGGGACAACACCGTTTACTACACCAGCTTTATGGACGCAATTCAGACCGCATCGTTTTCCTACAATGGAGCAGACAGCATTCTCTATGATGGAGAACTAAGCCGTGTATTGGCCTCTCAAAACACAGGTAAAGCGTACATCTATGGATTCAACTCCACTGTAAAAACGGCTCCTTTAGGTGACTTCTCCTTTCTTGCATCCGCCAACTATACCTGGGGCCGCATTCAATCTGAGGAAGGCGAAATTCCACTCGATCACATCTCTCCGTTCATGGCAAAGTTTTCAGCCATGTATGAAAAGAACAGTCTGTTTGTGGAAGCCTACACGTTATATAACGGCGCAAAAAAGCTAAAGGATTATTCGGATAGCGGAGAAGACAACTTGAATTACGCTACGGCAGAAGGAATGCCCGCTTGGTATACACTGAACGCACGGGTGGGCTATACCGTCAATAACTACCTGACTGTTCAGGGCGGTGTAGAAAACATCATGGACATCAACTACCGAGTTTTTGCAAGCGGCATTAATGCGCCCGGCAGAAACTTCTTCATCTCAGCAAAATTGAATTATTAATTCACAGCAGACCGGCTAAAGAAAGGGGGTGTTCGCACCCCCTTTTTCATTGCACGCACTTGGTGTTACAGAGGCGACACACGCTTAACTTTGCGTAGTTCAATTTGTAGAGATGACAACAAGTGTTATGAAAAAAAAGAGCGAATTCATAAATCGCGAAATTTCCTGGTTAGCATTTAATAATCGCGTGCTCAACGAGGCAGATAACGCGAACGTACCTCTCGTTGAGCGCATGCGCTTTCTGGGTATATTCTCCAATAATCTGGATGAGTTCTTTAGAGTGCGCGTAGCTACCCTGCGCCGCGCAATGGGCATCTCAAACAAACCCATTGACCCAATGGATTTTGACCCGGAAGAAACCCTGCAGGAGATCCAAGAAATCATCAATGCCCAACAAGAAAAATTTGACCATTCCTTTCAAGTGGTTACTGAACTGCTGGATAAATCAGGAGTATGCCTGATTAATGAGAAACAAATTCTCAAGGAGCATGTCGCCTTTCTGAACCACTATTATACTGAGAAAATAAAACCGCATTTAATACCGGTAATACTGCATCATCGCATACCGTTTCCACAACTTTCTGATGCAAGTATCTATCTGATATGCGAACTCAATAAG
>JBILIX010000293.1:0-3531 GCA_044368835.1 Flavobacteriales bacterium
TGTTTCTATAGACTTTTACGATGCAATTTCTTAACAATCAGCACAATTTCACAGGTCACAGAACCTGCGCTACCAGCGGTTATGATTACGTCTGAGGTGTGTCAAAACGATATCCTTATACCGCTGCTACTAAAACGCTATTCGAGTTATGGATTTTATACATGATAGCGTATATCGCTGCGCTAATTATAGACGCAAAGAAGCACCAAACCGAAACAGTGGCATGTACATAAAATAGTGTTGTGATTAAATAGGAAATTAAAACCGAGGTTCCTAACATCCACATTCCACTTACACGAGAAAGGAATGGCGGAAAAATGGTTGCGGCAATGTAAAGAGACCCAATGTAGGGTAGAAGCTCTGCAGGATAATCTTGCTTGTAGGATATATGATGCTCCATTACTTCTGCTTGAACAGGAAAACTCAGTAAGCAATAACTATTGTAAATCGACACTATAGCACCCATTGCAACCAACATATATTCTGAACGCCTTCGCTGCTCTTTTGGTTGAAGTTTTAGTATTGAATAAGGAACCCATAGGGGCCAAACAACTTGAGCAATGAATAGAAATAGATAAGTTGCGACCTGTTGCAAATTGGGAGATGCATTGCCGGTAAGGGATAACCAAACAAAACCTTCGGTTATTTGCTGTGCTCCAAAAATGAGAGGGATACTGGCAAAATACGTTTGCGATGGTGAAGTGGCTTTCCTTTTTGTGGCAACATAAATACCGGTGAGTAAAACACCTGCTCCAAAACTTGCACTGGCTGAGAAACACATACGTTTTATTTTTTGAATGAAGTGAAAATCCTTTTTATCGTCGGGTCTGTTCACTCTTCAAACGCTCGCCAAGAAAAATGCGTCAGTTTATGGAAGAGCTCACACAGATTTGGAAAGTAGAGTTGAGATCATTTGTGCGCCCAAGCAAATGTCAGTATTACAAGTATGGTGACTTTTCTCACATCTGAACGAAGTTGCCGCCACGCGGATGGCAGATAGTTGAGGGAGAATTGAGGCGTTTTTTTAGACGTGTGACTTCCTACACTAGCGGCATAGAATGATCTCACAAGAAGCGTCTCAGCTTGATTTGCGATATACAGTCTGCATCGCCATCACATGCGGGAAACTGATGCATGCAATGAAAATGAAGAACAACCCCCACGTGCCGGCGCTTATACCTTGCTGTGTTGACGGCCATAGGTAGAAAAAAAGGAACAGTAAAATCCAGGCCCCGGCATGAAAGGGCAAGGCATGCAACCAGATGGAGCGATGGCTCATTTTTAAGTGTTGTTGAATCTGCGACCAACTGACGTGACTGTGTTGCCCAATGAAATACAAGCCGAAGGCAAAGAGTAGGGGAAGTCTGCTGCAGATCATCAACCAACAGCATGTTATGGCGAAAGAGAAGTTCTTTCGCAACAGTGCTATGCACAACCAAGGCAGAAGCGCCCAAACCGGGCATTCAAATGGAAGCGACAAATCACCCATGGTTTGAAGAATAGTGTTTGTTTCGCTTGAATGAGTGCCGAGGAGATAAGCGAGCACCGAACCACCCCATAGTATGGACGTTGACGTATTCAACTGCCACAACTTTCCATCGGCTTGTCCGAAATGAAGCGACGAATACAAGAGGAAAAGCACGAGCGCAATACTGGGCACAACCATCCACAACACTGCCATGGCTGCGGCCCAAGCCAGGTACTTCACAATGAAAACAGGGGCTTTGCGAAACTCCCACTTGCCCGATTCCAACAGGTGATCGACCGCTCCGTGCGGTATGCCGATGGTCACCAACCCGAATAGCATGAGTCCATACCCAACTGCGTTCTGGAGGTCGTGATTAAAGTCCAGCAGTAAGATCATCAAGGCGAGCAGCGTGAGCATAATCGAACGGAAAATTCCGGTGTACGATTGCTTTCGTATGAGTGCTGAAAGAAAGGGCAGCCAAGGGAGCTTGCTGAAAATTGAAACATCCTGTCGAACGCTTGTTTTTTCATCTAGAAAATCCAGCACGCGTTGAAACCCAATGTTCTCAAAAAGTGCGGTGAAGATGGGTTTGCCTTGGTGAGGTTTTTTCTTCAAAATGTCGAGCAACAAACCATCGTAAAACGAAAATCTGCCTTGAAAAGCTTCGTCGTGTGTTTTATTGAGGGATACAGGGCTTTCTCCTTTCAACAGCATTTCAGTGATGACCTTCGACTGATAGAACATGTTCTTGAAGGCATACCCTGTGCTGGGTTTGATGGAGTAGTTGCCGGCTCCCAACCGAACAACACCGGGTATGGTTTCTGAGCGGATTCTACCGTTGCTCATCGGTATGCAGCCTTGTTCGACACCGGTTCTTTCATACGCTCCGAAGTGACGACCAATGTAGTTTTCGAGCAATAGTGCAGCATCTGGCTCCTGAAGGATATCAGCGCCAAAGCGCGTAACCTCCACCAATGCTCGAGTAGGCGAGAAGGGGAGCACATACACAAACTGGGTGTATCCCGATTGCTCCACGTCGAAATCCATGAAACGAAAGGCGTGGTGGCGATTCATCTCTGCGGGTGTTTCAATCATCCATCCCACAAAGCTTTGATGAATGTGTGTTTCGCCCGGTTGTAATTCGGCGTGCAGCGGTGGCCGCGAATCGAAAATGTACTTCGCTCGAAGCGTTTGGTCATTCAGTTTAAGATAGGGGCCTGTTTCATCGGAGGCCAATGCATCGATTGGCGCAATCAGTTGATCCCATCCATACAGGTCGCACAGTCGATCAATTTCACGGTAAAGATCCAGGCTCGACACATGGTTGTAGCGCAAAGGTGCGAGCGGCGTTTCTTGTTTGTTGGGTAGTATGACCGTATCCCAGGTGTGCGATACAATGGTGTTCAACTCCTTGCTTATCGACTCCTCAGAGTGCGACCAAAAGCAAAAGGTTTTGTCCCATCGGTTTTTCTTTTCGCGATCCATGAGCAGCACACGAGCGTTCTTCAGCAAACCTACGTTGTGCATCTCGAGCAGCAAAAGCGAAGCAGAAGCTCCCGTGCCGCAGAAGATGTAGTCGTAGTGTTGTATTTCAGAATGTGCACTCAATGGATTTTATTCTTTGAAAAATGTACAGATTGAAATAAAAAAGGGAGGAATCACAATTCAGCGAATCCTCCCTTTTTATGAAGTCTATGAATAAACTTCGATAGTATTAGTCTTCAGAGCGTGAAAGACTGTAGATCACAAGACCGAAACCAATCTTGTTGATTGCATCAGCGATGTTGTATACGATGTCCATTGCGTGCAAAGCAGCAGCTTTGTCTGAAACCAACTTCATTCCGAACAAACCGCCTTCAGTTCCAAGGATGTATCCCAATGGGTAGATTGCCCAACCTACGAGAACAAACCAAGCCAAAATGCGTGTAGCCTTTGCAACTTGTGTTCCTGCAGTTTGAGACAATTTCGCCACTTCACCAAACCAAATTAGGTAGGCAATGTAGAAGTAAGCAGCTCCGGAAATTACTCCCCAAAGAACGCTGTTCATTGGATCCAATACTTCA
>JBILIX010000037.1:0-11655 GCA_044368835.1 Flavobacteriales bacterium
AGCGCATTCTGTTGAGCGTGCTAGTGGTGTTGTCACTAGGACTTATCGTTCTTTTTTTAATGTTACCTAAACACCCGGCCTCAAAAGAGGTTGCGGCGACTACCATGGATCCCGACTCACTCAAACTGCAGCAAGCAGTTGAGTTGGTGAACGGAACGAACCCTATGGCCGGCATAACCCTGCTGCGAGAAATGGTCGCTGAAGATTCCACCAATGCCGATGCGCATTACTATTTGGGATTGTTTTCAGTGAAAAGCGGACAACTCGACAAAGCCATTGCGCGCTTTGAAAAAGTGATTGCCCTGCGTCCTGATGATATTAAATACCAAATAGAAGTTGGTTATCAGTTTATGGTAATGGATACTGTAAGTTTGGCCTTACAGTGTTTTGAACGCGGATTGCAGTTGGATTCAACCGACAACAACTCGCTATTTTTTTCAGCCCAGGCGCTTCAACAACTGAATCGTCCGGCTGAAGCCAAACAACGCTACGAAGCACTTTTACGACACAACAACGACGAAGTGGTTGTTGCGAAAGTGAAAGAGTTTATAGATACTTTAAATACTCAATTAACACAGCAAAACAATGCCTTGCGGTAAAAAAAGAAAGCGCCATAAGATGGCCACACACAAAAGAAAGAAGCGATTGAGAAAGAACCGCCACAAGAAGAAAGTACGCTAGTAATTTCTTCTGTGCGCTGCTGAGCGCACTAGCGCTCAGCAGTCCTCCATTCAGGGTGGTAGCTCTGTGCTTCCACCTGTTTTTTATTTTCTCAATATTCCGGTTTTGACGGGTAACATCGAACTCATTATCAATTCTACTTCTATGGGAGTGGAAATTGCTTTGCTCAAAGAGAAGGTCCTCATCGAACTCCACCGCGAACAGCGCAATCAGGAGTACGCAGTGGGCGACGTCTATTTGGGTAGAGTTAAAAAGATATTACCCCATCTCAACGCATGCTTCGTGGATGTAGGCTACAGCAAGGACGCATTTCTGCACTACCTTGATTTGGGGCCTCAGTTTGCAACGCTCAATGCGTTTGCGCGCAAAACAGCAGCCGGCGAACAGCGTTCACCCGATTTGATGGGCTTCCAGCTGCAACCCGATATCAAGAAGGAAGGGAAGATAAAAGACGCCCTGGGGCAAGGCTATGTGATACCCGTTCAGGTAGCCAAAGAACCAATTTCTCAAAAAGGTCCTCGTCTAACGTCCGAGATAACCATTGCCGGTAGATACTTGGTTTTGGTTCCGTTTTCGAACAAAATCTCTCTCTCCGGGCGCATTACAGACGACGACGAGCGCGACCGTCTACGCAAACTGATCAGCAGCATTCGCCCACAAAACATGGGCGTTATTATCCGCACACAAGCCGAAGGCACCAGCGTATCAGAACTCGATCAGGATTTGCAAGACCTCGTTAAGCGTTGGGAAGAGTTGCATCAAAACATGCGCACGGCAAGAGCACCTCAACGTGTGCTTGGCGAAATCAACAAGACGACTTCAATTCTGCGCGACATTCTCAACGATAGCTTCACGGCTATTCACGTCAACGACGATGCGGTGGCCGCTGAAGTGAAGGCTTTCCTGAAAACGTTTAACCACCAGGAAAGCATCGTGAAGATGCATCGCAGCACCGATTTGTTCGACGCGTTCAGTATCCATCGCCAAATCAAGCAAAGCTTCGGCAAGCAGGTCAACCTCAAAAGCGGAGCCTACGTTATTGTTGAGCACACCGAGGCCATGCACGTTATCGACGTGAACAGTGGCAATCGTAAAAACTCCACGGTAGTCAACCAGGAAGAAAATGCGTTGCAAACCAACGTTGAGTGCGCTCGTGAAATAGCCCGTCTGCTTCGCCTCCGCGATATGGGCGGCATTATCTGCATCGACTTCATCGATATGCAGAACAAAGACAATCAGCGTAAGCTCAGCGACGTGCTGCGCGATGCGATGAAAGAAGACAAGGCCAAACACAATGTGCTTCCTCCAAGTCGCTTCGGTGTGGTTGAAATCACGCGTGAACGTGTGAAGCCTGTCACCAAAGTAGTCACTACAGAAAAGTGCCCTAGCTGCGACGGCAAAGGCACCATTCAATCTTCGCTACTATTCACAGAAGAAATCGAAAACAACATTCGCTTCCTATCCGAAGAAGGCACACACAAACAACTTCGATTGGCCGTACACCCGATGGTAGAAGCCTATATGAATCGGGGTTTCTTCTCCAACATCACCAAAACCTGGAGCAAGAAGTACAAAATCAAACTCCGTGTAGAGCCCTCTACCAGCGCTGCTTTGCTCGAGTATCACATCTTTGACAAAGATGGGGAAGAAGTCAATTTATAATGGCGAATGGCGAATGAAGAAATTCGCTTGTGCTCCCCTTCACGAAAGCAAAAAAACTACTCAACAATATCTTTTATTCGTGAATTAGTGGCTTACTATCGCAGATAAGCCACGAAGTGCTTTTCAACCACACTGCTCAACGCAGCGATATTTAAGTGGTCGCTCACTTCAGCTGCGTCGCGCACACTGCCGTCTTTCATAAGAATTCGAATTACATCGTGTTGGCTGTTGTAGGCTCGATTATCGACACTCGATTGAATGACGAAATACTCGGCTTCATCCTTCGTAAAACCATACTTCGCTGAAATACGCTCTACTTCCTGCGTCACTCGCGACGAATCAAAAGGAGTGCGTTGTATTTCAATTTTGAACAAACTTCGATTCACCATTTGAGTAGCAATCATTGCCAATACTCGATCCTCATGATGCTGCCATACTTTCAACGCTGCAGCGATATCAAAATCGTCGAGTGACGCATAGTGCTGCAATGCTTCAGGTTTCGAAATGAGCTCTTCCTGTTTCACCTGGTTATATAAAAAATAATGAAGTGCAGGTGAGCAATGAAGCGAAACTCCTGAGCGTGCAAGCACTTGAGCGCGACGCAATGCATTCACGAGCATGAACTCGGCGCTCAAAACAGTTTTATGCAGATACACCTGCCAGTACATGAAGCGTCTAGCCACAATAAACTTCTCGATGCTGTAAATACCTTTCTCTTCCACCACCAGATGATCATCGACCACATCCAGCATCTTCAAAATGCGCTCGCTTCCAACCTGCCCTTCTACCACACCGCTGAAGAAACTGTCGCGGGCCAAGTAGTCTAGCCGATCCATATCCAGCTGGCTGCTGACCAGCTGATGTAAAAACTTCTTGGGGTATTCGTTATTGAAAATGGCAATGGCCATGGTGAGCCTGCCCTTGAAATGCTCATTCAGACGATTCATCATCAGCGATGAAATACGCTCGTGGTGTACTTCACTGGCAATGGTATATTCCAAGGCATGGCTAAACGGTCCATGACCAATATCGTGCAATAGAATAGCGCACAACAACGACACCTCTTCTTCGTCTGTAATCACGTTACCCTTTAATCGCAACTCATCTATCGCGTTTTGCATGAGGTGCATCGCACCGATAGCGTGTTGAAATCGATTGTGAAGCGCTCCGGGATATACCAAGTGCGACAAACCCAACTGCGCAATACGACGCAAACGCTGAAACCACGGATGATCGATGAGCTCCAAAATGAATGCATGGCGAATGGAAATGAATCCGTAAACCGGGTCGTTTATAATCTTGCGTTTGAGTGCCAACGAAAAATAGTTTTAAGATGCAAAAATATCCAATGCATCATGGAGTTAGGCTAAAATGTCTTTCATCGTAGATTTGAACAAGCTATAACCCCTACACATTTTCTAATTAATGGCAAGTGAACGCATTCTTTGGGCCGACGACGAAATCGATTTGCTCAAACCCCACATACTCTTTTTGCAGCAGAAAGGCTATGAAGTAGTAACGGTCAATAACGGCGCAGAAGCCATTGAAAAGGCACGAGAGAGTTTTTTCGATATTGTTTTTCTCGATGAAAACATGCCCGGCATCAACGGACTTTCAGCACTGCAGAAAATTAAAGATATCGACCCAACGCTGCCGGTTGTAATGATTACGAAGAGCGAAGAGGAGCACATCATGGAAGATGCCATCGGATCGAAAATTGCCGACTACCTCATCAAGCCTGTTAACCCGAATCAGATTCTTCATTCGCTGAAAAAAAACCTCAACGAAAAGCGTTTGGTCAGCGAAAAAACCACCAACGACTACCGCCAAGAGTTTCGCGAAATAGCGATGCGGTTGGGCGACAAGATGAATTCCGATGAATGGTCGGAGTTTTACAAGAAACTCGTGCGCTGGAGCCTGGAGCTATCCGACTCGCAAGACGAGGGAATGGCTGAGATTTTCCGAACACAACGCATAGAAGCCAATGAGCAATTTGCCAAGTTCATAAAGAATAACTACACATCGTGGTTGAAGAACACAACGCAAGCTCCGGTCATGTCGCATACGTTGGTGAAAACGAAAGTTGCGCCGATACTAAAAGAATCAACCGATACGGTTTTCATGGTTGTAATCGACAACCTCCGATTCGACCAATGGCGGGTCATCCAGCCCAAATTGAAAGAGTATTTTCGTCCGGAAAGCGAAGACATTTTCTACGCCATCCTGCCAACGGCAACACACTATGCACGCAACGCACTGTTCGCAGGCTTGATGCCCAGCGAGATTGAAAGGCTGCACCCCAACCTTTGGCTCAACGAAGATGATGAAGGCGGCAAGAACATGCACGAAGAAGCATTGATGGCTGCGCAACTGAAGCGCCTAGGCTTCGACTTCAAATGGAGCTACAACAAAATCACGAACCTCAACGCAGGCAAGAGGCTCAACGATTCGTTCAGCAACCTCATGAACAACAAGCTGAATGTGATTGTCTACAACTTCGTAGATATGCTGAGCCATGCCCGAACTGAAATGGAGGTAATCAAAGAACTCGCCGACGACGAACCGGCATACCGCAGCATCACCTCTTCCTGGTTCGACCACTCACCGCTACTCGATATTCTGAAAAAAGTATCAGAAAACAACTGCACGCTCATCATCACAACCGACCACGGTACCATTCGGGTAGAGAACCCAATCAAAGTTATTGGCGACCGCAACACAAACAGCAACTTACGCTATAAAGCCGGAAAAAATCTCAACTACAATCCAAAAGAAGTATTCGAGGTGCGAAATCCTGCTGATATTTTCTTGCCTAAAATGAACGTTAGTACATCGTACATATTCGCTCAGAACAGCGACTTTTTTGTGTACCCGAATAACTACAACCAATTTGTACACTTCTATGAAAACACCTTCCAGCATGGGGGTATTTCCATGGAAGAAGTGCTTATTCCGTTTTGCGTGATGCACTCCAAGTAAAATTCACATATATGAAAATCACATTACCCATTCTCACCGTCGTTGCGGCTTCAATCATAGGTTGTAACAACAAACAAGTATCGACAATAACCCCACTCATGACCATTAAGGAATACCCTGTAACAGCAAAAGAAGAAAAGACACTTGATTTTTTCGGCACCCCGGTTTCAGATCCATACATGTGGCTCGAGAATGACACAGCAGCGAACACAGAAGACTGGGTGAACAGGCAAATCGCGCTTACTTCGGGCTACCTAGACAGTATTCCCTTTCGCCAAAAAATCAAAGACCGCTTTACAGAGCTATTCAATTTTGAAAAAGTTGGAGCGCCCATCAAAGCAGGAGATTATTACTTCATGTTTCGCAACAGCGGACTGGAACCACAAGGGAAGTACTTTGTTCGCAAAGGGCTGGAAGGTCCTGAGGAGATTTTCCTCGATGTGAATGCTCTTTCTCCTGAAGGCACTACATCGGTCGGTTTACTGGGTGCCGACGATTCCAATCGCTACATGGCCGTGTCAGTAAACGAGGCCGGCAGTGACTGGGGGCGTATCGAAGTCTTTGATATTGCCACAAAGACAAAGCTAACAGACCGCCTCGAATGGGTAAAATTCAGCGGCGCCACCTGGTATAAGGATGGCTTCTTCTACAACCGCTATCCTGCTCCTGAGAAAGGAAAAGAGTTGAGTGGCAACAACGAATACCACATGGTGTACTACCACAAACTGGGTACCGACCAAAACCAGGATCAACTGGTTTATCGCGACAATGAGCGCCCCCACATGTACAACATGATCAGCGCAACAGAAGACAAGAAGTTTCTCGTACTCAACGCAGCACCCGGCACGGATGGCTGGGAAGTGTGGATCAAAAACCCGGAGGACACACAAGGCAAATTCAACCCGTTGTTTACCGATATATCCCTCCACAATTCTATTATCGAAAGCACACCGGAAGGTAAGCTGCTCGTGCAAACTGATGATGGCGCCCCACGCTATCGACTTGTTCAGGTTGACCCTGCTAATCCTGCCAAAGAAAACTGGAAAGAAATCGTCCCTCAAAACGACATGATGCTTCAAGGGGTCTCAACCTGCGGAGGCAAGCTGTTTCTGAGCTATCTCGATCGGGCGAATACCCGCATTTTCGTTTGCAACTACGATGGCAGTGACAGAAAGGAAATCAACATGCCCGATAAGACCGGCTCTGCAGGCGGTTTCTCAGGAAAACGCGATGAAAAGACCTGTTTCTATTCATTCACATCCTTTACGTATCCAACGTCCATCTACAAATACGACATCGAAACAGGCCAATCGGAGGAATACTATACCATCAAGGTGAAGTTTGAACCGTCCGCTTATGAAAGCAAGCAGGTGATGTACAAGAGCAAAGACGGCACAGAAGTGCCCATGTTCATCGTTCATAAAAAAGGCTTGAAGCTAGACGGCAAGAATCCCACACTTCTTTATTCATACGGTGGATTCTCCGTTCCCATGCAACCCGGCTTTTCTTCGTCGCGCATCATCTTGCTCGAAAACGGTGGTGTATTCGCCATGCCGTGCATCCGTGGTGGAAATGAATTTGGCGAGGAGTGGCATAAAGGCGGCATGCTGCAAAACAAGCAAAACGTATTCGATGATTTCATAGCGGCCGCAGAATACCTCATTTCAGAAAAATACACGTGCACTGAAAAACTTGCCATCAACGGGGGGTCGAATGGCGGACTATTGGTGGGTGCGTGCATGACACAACGCCCTGAATTATTTGGAGTAGCCATGCCCGAAGTAGGTGTGCTCGATATGCTTCGCTATCACCTCTTCACTGTTGGCAAGGGATGGATTCCCGAATACGGTTGTGCCGACAGCTCCAAAACAGCGTTTGACTATTTATATAAATATTCCCCGTATCACAATCTAAAAAAAGACACCAACTACCCGGCTACAATGGTATTCACAGCAGATCACGACGACCGTGTAGTGCCTGCTCACAGCTTTAAATTTGCCGCACGTCTGCAAGAGTATCACAATGGGAAAGAACCTGTGCTCATTCGCATTCAGAAAAGTGCAGGCCACGGCGCCGGCATGAGTACGAACCAAGTTATTGATGCTGTCGCAGACCGATACGCTTTTATGCTCTACAACATGCACGTCACTTTATAATCCTATAATTCTATTATCCTAATAAACCATGAAAAAACAATTTCTCACTCTCGCAGCCATCGCAATTTGCGCAGTATCTCAAGCGCAATACCAAGTGGTCACTATTGTTGAATCAATCGTGCCCGGTGGTGTTGGTCGTTCACGTATGATCGAAAACACATCGCCCATTGATCACAACACCTTTACCACAAGCCGAACCGATGGAAAAGACTCGAAGCAAGGCGACATAGACCGCAGCGACCTCAAAGTAAGCTCGTTCAAAGAAACCAAAATGCTCAACTTTTTCAGCATGGTAGGTATCAATTTTCAGAACATTGCATCCAACGACGCAATCATTGCATCGAAACTGAATGAGATGGACGCACAAGGTTTTGAGCTTGCATTTATAACCAGCGGCGTAGAAAGCGATGCAGGCAAAGAAGATGGTAGTGGAATTTTTATCACTCGCCTTTACTTCAAGAAAAAATAACACACCCTTCAGAGAATAAATAAGCCCGCAAATGCGGGCTTATTTTTTATGGGAACCGTCCGAATTTCGACCGGTATAATTCGATTTGCTGATGCAGTTCAATTTCTAGCTCAGGATATTGTTTCAACAAGGGCGTGAGCACTCGATAGCATATGTATCGAACCGCCAAATCCTGACGCTCATCTGTCACCCAATCCATCGAAATGACAACTAATCTGTCAGCCAATGAGTCATTCAAACGAGCGCCTTCGAAACAGCGCAGCAACTCACGTTTAACTCCGCCTACCGATTCCAAATGCAACATTGAAAGTAGTTCGTCATAGTATGGCACTAAAACATCCGTATCGACAGAATGGACTCCCGATAGAACCCATGCCCCCTTCATGCGCTGTGGCTTTGTTCCTGACCTGACAAGTTCTATTAACTCATGAAGACTGCCCGCATCCGATAAAACGAAAGACACCACCCTATCACGGGTAGATCTTCCCATGCGCACAACAAGATGTTCAACGAGTTTCATTGCACAAAAAGAAAGCGCATCGGGTGATGCGCTTTTCGTAGTTACTTCTTATTCGGTTTCGGACTCATGGTCTTTTGTTTCGCCCCCGAATTCGATCGGTTTTTGGGCGACTCATCATCATCTTCATACTCGGTTTCCTTGAGTGGAGCAGAAGTATCGCTTCCATTCTCGAGTCGGTTCAACAAGTCTTCCAATTGCTCTGCTCCCAGCGACTTCGCTATGATTTTTTTGTCTTTGTCCATCAAATAAACCTTGGGGGTGCTATTCACGTCCCAATACTGATGAAAATTCAAACTCTGCAACGTGGTTTTTCCACTGTAGATGAGCTTCGTAGCCGAATCCTGAGTCATTATAAACTGATTGCGCGAAACATTGATGAACTCGAGTTTCTCATCGCGAATGAACTTCTTCCATTTGTCCACCTCCATGTTGTTATGAACGGCAAACACCTCCAACCCTTTTGATTTCCAGGTTTTGTATAGGTCATTGATTTTGGGGAGCTCCTTTTTACAATGTCCACACGTTGCCTCCCAAATAACGAGCAGCGTGTACTTCGAATTCAAGGCATGCATAGATTGCCAAACGTTATTGGTATCTGGCAAAATGATATTTAAGCCGGTTTCACCGCACAAGCAATTTCGTTTGCCATCGGCCGACTCCTTCATCTCCTTGATTTTATCTTCCTTCACCCAATCACACACCCCCTTTGAGTAATAGTTATCTATCATATAAACAAAACCCTTGTCCATACACATGATTTTCGCAGTCTCAAAATTGTACGTGAACTGATGAACAATGTATTTGAATCCGTCCTTGTTATCTCCGACCGCAGCGACCAGTCGCTGCACCTCAGTAATCATCGTATCAGGTATTTGAGGTAACACCTGAGTGATGTACTTCTCGATCAGCTTGTGATAAGCCTGATCGCGAATCATTCGAGGATCCTTAAGATCAATATTATCGAAATAGTGATTGCGGTAATAGAAATATTGCCACAGCTTTTTTCCATCGGCTGTGGAATCAGCGGGTGCCTCAGGCACTTCAATATCCATAGACATTTTGATGAGCTTACTTACCAGCAGTTCCGGGTTCTTGGCAATCAACTCCTTCTGATAATTGACGACATCATCATTCATTTTCGTGAGCTGTTCACGGAATGGTTTCTTTTCCTCTTCTGTTTTGGTGGAATCCTGAATCGCCAAGTCAAGAGGCTGACGAGAGCGCATTTTATCCGATATATACATTACATAATCGAAGAAGATCTTGTTGTTTTTGGACTGCTTGACTTTTATGGCATCTATTCGGCAGTCGGGAGTGAACTCCAACTCAATTTCCTCCTGATCCACCACAATGTCCATTCGACTCTGATTATTGACCACAATGGCGTATTTGCCGCACTCGTTGTAGGGTTTGCCATCAAATGCAAAATTGCCTTTACTGTCTACGAGAGCTGTATCGTTATAGTACAGTTTGTTGCCATAATAATTAGCCAGAAAAATTGAAGTGTCCTTTAAGCCTTCAACATGTCCTTTGATTTTGAATTTACTCTGGGCCACAATTGCGCATGACACTAGCAACGCGGCGATTAAAAAGGAGCTCTTAAGAATAATACTTCTCATACTTCGTGCTTTAAAAAGGATTTACAATACTGCAACAAGCTCAAAACGGTTGCTCAGTCGAACAATCTTAACATTTCGTTTTGCCAAAGTTTGCAACCACGAATAACAAGGATTGTTCCGAAAGATTTACAAACGACTTAAAGTCGAGCAGCGGCGTAAAATTAAGTAGACGAACGCCAAACTTTCAACCCTTCTGGATTGAATCATGAGCAAGTAGGTGTTCAATTTCGCCTTGCAGCGCCAATTGCTTGTTTTTTGCATACCAGCTATGGAGCTCTTGCTTCAGCAACGAATCATCAACTCCCGACTCCTTGAGGCGTTTGAGCAGCTGCGCTGCCTCATTTGGACGAGGCCCCCATTTCCATTGAAGATCCCAATTATCGTCAGTACATATCCAAATCGGAATAGATCTTCCTCCGTTAGTTAGAAACAAATTCATGAAGGCAGGATTTTCATCGCGCAAGACGTAATGAGTGGTTATGTTCGGATTCAAGGAAGCCAATTTCTCAATAATCGGCAGCTGTTGCGCGGCATCTCCGCACCAACCCTCCGTTATAACCACCCAGTGTAAAGGCCTGTTGATCATAGCTATTCGCTTTGCAAGCACTGCGTTTGGCATAAACGTCTTCTCCCATCTATGCATGCGATGCATATTCAGCTTTGTATATTCGAGCAAAGAATCGGATTGCTGATCACCGGTAACTTTACCTACTGAGAGCAACGAATCAAGTAAATCTTTGTAACCCGTATACGAGTATTTTTTTTCAGGAACTTCAATTTTCATATCGTGGTGGCGCGTGTCGCAAAGGATTCGAGCGGCTGCGAATTTGGTTCAAACATACTAATTGTAAAAATGACAAACATCACCACCCACCTTCGCAAAATGTCGACTGAGCTAAATGAGCTTTCCAGCGCTTCATACAGTCTTCCCATAATGAAAATACTTGACTATACCGGAAGCATGCCTTTGAACGAGTGGGTAGGAAAATCGGTATCTATTGAGTATACGGGCAATATCAATTGTATCGCTACCGGCAAAAAAATCAAGAAAACATATGGCGAGGGCCTTTGTTATGAGGCATTTCTAACTTCACCATTAGGTTCACCTAGCATTGTAAACCCGGAGTTAAGTCGCATCCACGAAGGCATTGCGCTTCGTGATTTTGAATGGGAGCAAAAACACCACAATCAGCCCCATTATGTTTACCTATCTCGCACCAGCGACATCAAAGTTGGAGTTACACGAAGTACGAATTTGTTTTCTCGTTGGATCGACCAAGGTGCAACCGAAGGAATACGCTTGGCAGAAACCCCCTATCGTCAATTAGCCGGCAAAATCGAAGTTTTGCTTAAAGAATACATGGCCGACAAAACAGCCTGGCAAGCCATGCTGAAAGGAGAATGCTCGGATTGGAGCAGCTTGCTGGAGAAAAAAAATCAGTTACTGGATCGACTGCCCGAGGATGTTCACCCGTTCATAGCGGACGACGATGAAGTGATATCAATACAATACCCCATTCTTCAGCATCCGTTTAAGCCCAAGTCGGTCAAACTCGATTCGACCCCCAT
>JBILIX010000294.1:0-3509 GCA_044368835.1 Flavobacteriales bacterium
TGGTCTAAAGCTTTGAGAAACCGATACAGTCTACGATTTTTTTTTGACCAATTGAAAATCTGCATATATTAGCATTTTTGCAACCTGCTTAAAGAAACCAAACCAAGCAATAATTACATTCTTTTATGAAGAGAATTCTGCTCTCTGTTACTCTTGTATTAAGCGCCCTTGTAGGGATTGCTCAGCAAGATCCGCAGTTTACAATGTGGCAATTCGACCGACTTTCGGTTAACCCTGCTATGTCAGGTATCGACCGTATGCACTGCATCACAGCTTTGCACCGCGACCAATGGGATGGTTTGGATAAAGATCCTAAGACTTACCTCTTCAATTACAGTGGAATGTTTGGTGCGCAGCAAAACATCGGTTTTGGTACGACGATTTACTCGGAGGTATTGGGCCAACAGCAGAACACTGTAGTTCGTTTTTCTCCTTCCTATCACTTGGCCATGAGCAATGGTAATTTCTTCTCGGCTGGTGCATCTGTGGGCATGTATAGCTCTAAGTTGGGAGCCAACTGGGTTTTCATTGATTCGGGTGACCCATCCATTCCGGTCAGTGAAAAGGCGCAAAGCGGAGCAGATTTGGGTGTAGGTTTGAATGTATACAAGCCGAATCAATACTACTTCGGGGTTTCTGCTACACACTTAGCAGGCCCAAATTTGGATGATTTGGGAATTCAGATGGCCCGTCATTACTACGTTATGGGAGGTTATGAAGCTGCTGTAGGAGCTGATTTGGTAATTCGCCCGAATGTGCTTTTCAAAACCGATGCAACTTCACGTCAATTGGATGTGAATGCAGATGTAATGTTCAAGAAAATGTTCTGGGGAGGTTTGGCTTATCGTTTGGGCGATGCCATTGCTCCTTATGTTGGATTTCAGAAGGATTTTGCTCAAATGGATCAAGGTGTTCGAACCATGAATCACGGAATTAAATTGGGTTATTCGTACGATGTAACCACCTCGTTGATTAAGGACTACTCAGCGGGTTCACACGAAATTTTCATAACCTATTGCATGAAGTTTAATAAGGTTGACAACGGGGCAGGACACAGCAACCCGCGCTTCTTGTAAAATAAATTGTAACTAACTCAGTTCATATTGCGTAACGCAGTCTTTAACTGAGAACCTGAATATCACCGCGAACAAGTTTTTAGTAATAACCAACCCTACTGTTAGAATTCAAGAGATGATTGTTTACTAAAATTGGAAATCATGAAAAAGTCGTTTTTGTTTTTAATCGTTGCAGCAGTTTTCGCCAGTTGCAGATATGGCGCAAACGGTGAGCTCGTTGGCGCATATCGCGCCGAAGAGTGGGAGCAGATCAACCCCTACGGAATGAATTACATTCATTTCGGATCTTTCACCATGGGGCCTAGCGACCAGGACGTGCCGTATGCCTTGAACAACAAGGCGAAAACGGTTACCATGCCTGCGTTCTACATTGACCAAACCGAAATCTCCAATAATGAGTATCGACAATTCGTGCAGTATGTGCGCGACTCGCTGATGCGAGACTTCCTGGCCAATGCAGACGTCGAAGGATACAAGCAGCCCGACCGCGATGATGGTCGCGATTGGGAAGTATTCGTCAATAAGGGCTATGTGTTGAATTGGGAAGAACCGATTGACATGGAGAATGAGGATGTTTTCGAAAACATTTTCAATGAGTTCTACTTGCAGGGTGCCGACAAGTACTACGATCGTTTGGAAGTGGACAATCGCAAAATGAAATATCGCTACTGGTGGATCGACTACAAGAGCGCTGCGGTGAAGGCCGGTAAGGACGAAGAATATGGCGAGGTGAACGCTTTGAACCAATTGCATTCTGTGCGTGGTCACAGCGACCGAGCGCAGTTTATCATTGAAGAACAAACCAACATCTATCCCGATACATTGTGCTGGGTTGCTGACTTTACCTATGGCTTCAATGAGCCGTTGACTGAAAATTACTTCTGGCATCCGGCGTATGATGACTATCCGGTGGTAGGTGTAACTTGGGGTCAGTGTCAGGCATTTTGTGCCTGGAGAACTCAAATTCTGAATGAATTTAAGTATACAGTCGGGGAGCCTTTCGTGCAGCGATTCCGTTTGCCTTCAGAGGCAGAGTGGGAGTATGCATCACGTGGTGGTTTAGAGTTGTCGCCTTACCCATGGGGAGGCCCTTACATTCGAAATAACCTAGGTTGTCCGTTGGCTAACTTCAAGCCAATGCGCGGCGACTATGTGGAAGATAATGGATGTCATACTGTGCCTGTTCAATCCTATTCAGCCAATGATTATGGCTTGTGGTGTATGGCAGGTAACGCAGCTGAATGGACAAATACGGCTTACGACGAGTCGGTATATGAGTTCACTCACGACATGAGTTCGGAATACGAATACCGCGCTCAGCAAGACGATCCTCCAAGCATGAAACGTAAAGTTATACGCGGTGGTTCCTGGAAAGACATCGGGTATTTTATTCAGAATGGCACTCGTTCATACGAGTACCAGGATACAGCAAAATCATACATCGGTTTCCGTTGTGTGATGAGCTACCTGGGACGCGGAAAGAACGTTGCTCCTGAAGACTTTAACGCGGAATAATCAATCAAAAACCAATCTTTTATTAACCCTTACAAGCGTTTAGAAAATTATGAAACCTGGAAGTAAAGCGTGGAAAAAGTTTATGGCAAAGCTCTATGGTATTGGAGCTGCAGTAGTAATCATTGGCGCGATGTTTAAGATTCAGCACTGGCCGTTTGCGTCGTTGCTGTTGGTAGTGGGTCTGAGTACCGAAGCCGTAATCTTCTTCTTCTCTGCATTTGAACCACTACACGAAGAGCCCGATTGGTCTCTCGTTTATCCTGAATTGGCTATGCCGGAAGAGGCAAAGCATTCTTTGAAAGAGCAGAATAAAAAAGGCAGCAAGGGTAATATTGGCGGCGGTAGCGTAACTGCTCAGCTCGACAATATGCTTAGCGAGGCCAAGATTGAACCGGAGTTAATCGCTAGTTTGGGTGATGGCATGCGTGCCTTCAGCTCACAAGCTAAAGACTTATCCGATATTTCTGCTCCTGCAACAGCATCAAAGGAGTATGCATCAACTTTGAAGACTGCTACCGAAAAGGTATCGTCATTGGCTGATACATATGCCGCGGCTTCTGAATCGTTGACAGGTCTTTCAGATCAGGCCAAGAACGGCCAGACTGCAGGTGTTCACTTGCAGAAGATGACTGAAAACTTGCAGTCATTGAACAGCATGTATGAGTTACAGCTTCAAGAGCTCGAGAAGACTCGTAACATGTATGGTAACATGAACGAACTCGTTAAGAATCTTGCTGATTCTGTTGAAGATACCAAGCAATACAAAGAGAACATCTCTGAACTCTCTCGTAACTTGAAATCGCTCAACACTGTTTACGCAAACATGCTTAACGCAATGGGTACTGCCCGCCAATAATTGTTTAGCGCTGCTCTGAAAAAGAACAACCAAACAACCACTTTTAAAGAATAAAAAATGGC
>JBILIX010000295.1:0-3507 GCA_044368835.1 Flavobacteriales bacterium
AAACTAACACAGCGTTTGAACATTTTTTCAAACTCAATTAAAGCCTTCCCAACTGCGCAAGAATGGCATTAATCGTTGAGTCCAAGTTTCTCGGTATATTCATACCCTGGAAATTATTCCAAATGTTAATAGCATAAATATCCATATTGCTATCATAATTAGGAAGCTTCCATTCAGAATCGGATAAGTCCAAATTGCGAATTAATTCTTCCCATCCAATCTTCCACACCCTAACACAAGACAAAGCATCAAACGTGATATCGCCTGCAGAGGTTAACATCGTGTAACGAATGTTTGCATTGAACACTTTCGTTACACTATTCATCAATTCTACGTTTTTAGTAATGTCACGAAAGCCCAAGGCTTCAAGGAAACCGGGCTGAGGAGCCTTAAATTTGGAGTACTTCGCTCCAACACAGAAAAAAACCACAACCTTTCTATCGCTAGTATTTGTTGAGGCTTGAACTGTTAAAAGGGAATTTTCAGCATTTAGTACCGCAGGGATAATCACATTGCGTATTGCCTGACTCTTTGCAGGTTCTAAGCTGAATCGGCTGATATCGAATTCGCCAAATTTCTGGGAATGCCATGGGACTAGGTCTATGAACAAAGGCTTCTCTTCATTCACTGCACAGCCGCAATGATTTAAAATGTGATCCAACTGACTCTTCTTGCTTTTCAAAAACGTCTTCGTTCCATCTAGAAAGGACACATTCTTTTTATCAAAGGACACATTCGATGCTAGAGTCGAGTATGTGCCTTTGTGAAAATTTAAATTATGATGAAATTGACCATTGCGATGATTATTAGCATCAGATTTACCTGGATTATAAAAGAGAACCACCGCCGATTTTTGAACCGAATCGTCAGCATTGAAATAATATGGTTCAGGAAAACTTTGAATATCTAAATCTGGCTTACAAGCCTCAATATGATTACTCAAAATCAATGGATCTGCATCAAAAGAAATTCGATTGTGATGAGGATTTTTCATCCAGTGTAAGACTCCACGATCAATGTTTTGAATCCAATTAGCTATGTAATTACTTGGCATACTTTTTAAATTTAGTTTATTTTAATTAACCATCCCCTCCACCACCATCACCATTGCCAATGTATCCAATTCGCAGTAGCGATATAAGGCGCGGATGAGGGCGTGGCGTTCTTCGTCGGTCATGTCGGTGTATTGCAGTCGGCCGTAAGCGGTAAGCGCTGCGCCACCGTCGGCGAGACTGTCCATTTCACTTAGGTTGGCTTCGAGTTCTTCCTCCGTCCAGCCTTCAAACACGGAGGGCAAACTCTTATAGGGGTTGTTCCACTTGCCGTCCTGAGGTGTAAGCCATATGTGATCGTCGGTCATATTCTCACTGGTCACCCCATGCTCCGAAATAGGCTTGCTGTATTTCTGCTGCAAAAACTCCGACGAACTGATGATGGCCGGCAGCACGCTCTTGATGCTGTTGGAGCCCTTCATGGCCGGATGATAATAATGGTTGATGACCACGTCGAGCAAGTCCACCATGCAACGTTCGCCCACGTAAGGGTCGGGACTTTTATTGCGACTGCGGGTAATGGTGCGAATGAAGGCTATGAGCTCCTCGCGGTCGGCTTCGTTGGAGACCGCAAGCTGATCAGCAATTTGCGTAAGCACCGTATTCTCGTGGTTGGAATAGCGAAAGATAGTACCCACTGTTCCAAGCGCCTTTTGCAGTGCGCGCACAAAATCGAAGTTGGGAAAAAAGCCCGGCTTGGGGAGAATCACTTGATTCGCATGCTCCACCCTGCCGTCTTCATGCATGATGTGGTGGGAAAACTGAAAGGCTATTTGCTCATAGGGCCTTAGACCTGCCATAAATGGCAACGCCACCATGCTCGTTTCAAAATCGATGAAGTGGTAGGGATAGTTCCATTTCGCTCGCTCCTCGGCCAGCCCATCCCGATCGATAAACGGCGTGGTGATTCCTTGTTGCTCATAATGCACCTGCAACCAGCGGCGGCGGGCTTTCGCATCACCATTGCCATCGTCATCTACTTTCAAATCCGCTGCTTCCACCTCTTCCATGAAGCGCTTACCGGCCTCCCACAGTTTCTTCGAACCTTTGAAATCCCAGATGTCGCTAACCCAAGCCCTTTGCATATCGTCTTGGGTATAGCCATGCTGGGTTGCAAAGCAATAGGCCTTCCCGGATGATTTTCCTTCCGGCAACACTTCCTTATGAAACTCACACCGCTTGCACGCTGACGCGCAGGTGGCATGCCTGGCATAAAGATCATGCACATATACTTCCCGCAAGTGATCTACCCAATCTAAAAACGACCGTTTCTCGTGCATGTGCGTGCCATCGAGAATGCACCCTACGATGTCATTCATTTCAATGGCCGTCAACACCGAAGCTCCGCACTGCTGAATGCTATCCACCTTTCGGACTATACCCGTTCGGTAATCAGCCGTCTTGCTAATTCGAAACAACTGATTGAGTCCATCAATGGAAGCACGTTTGCTTTTATCGGCCAACATGAGATACGGTGTAAACGTCAAGCCGGGAGCTGCCAGCCTCGCCACGTGCGTTTGAAACGCAAGGTCGAAGAGGTACGACACCCAGCCGGACTTTAATGCCCCACCCTTTCCTTCAAACGTTTCGGGCTCCGCGGGATCATACGACTTGGCCTTCACCTCAATGAGCTGCACAGCGTTCCCCTTCTTCACCAGCACATCGGTGCGAATAAAGAGCGAGTCGTGCAAAAAGGCTGCTTCGTATATAATCACCTGGTCGCGCTGCAGCAATTCTGCCGTACGCTGAGCCAGCGCCTCATATTCATGCCCCGGCCCATCGATGAGCACACCACCAGGATAATGCATACGCGCCAATTCTTCTACTTGGAATCCACCTGATGCCAACGCCAATAGGAACGGATCACCCGCCTTGTTATTCACATAGGTTTCTTTGCCTGTGTAGAAGAGTTTGTTGGGGCATTCCAAGCCGAGTTTAAAGCGCGACTTGGTCAAAACACGCATTGAATTCTTATTCATAATGCAAAGATGCGATAGAGATACGCATAAATTTGCGGAGCAATGGGGACTGGAGACTGGGAAACCGGTGCCTGAGCGAAGTCGAAGGCAGTGGTGTCAATGGTATCGTCCTGAATATACCTTATACCTAACCCCTTACACATCGCACATCGCACCTCGCCCTTCGCACCTATTCAAACACCTCCGGCTGCTCTCCCCTATACACCTCGGGCATCATGCCCACATCGGCGCCGATATAGGTGGGGTCGCAATACACATAGGTTCGATTCTTATAGTTGAAGCGCGCGTCTTCGGGATGCACATCGTCGAGTGCTATGGCCATCGCCACGTGTCCGGGGTAGTTGAGTCCAATCGTGGCGGCACTCGTGAACGTGCGAACGAGGTAGTTGAGCAAGAACGTGCGGTCTTCGCAATCGGCCATGGCGTAACCGAGCGCTTCTTCAGGCATACAGAATTTCTCGTAGCCAAACTGCTCC
>JBILIX010000296.1:0-3492 GCA_044368835.1 Flavobacteriales bacterium
CACGCGTGTAACTGCCTGCTATTTTTCCGATACCATAATGCGTGGTCAGCGACCACTCCAGCTTTCGACTGAAATACATAACTCGTTCGTAATACAGGCTACGATAAGACATGGTGAGTTTCGCCCAAGTAATGGTCGAGTCGATTTGCGGCAGGCCATTCAGTTCCACCGCACCGCTTAAGCCATTAAAAATGCCATCACGCAACCCATAAAACCCTATTCCTATTCGGTGCACACGTCGATACTCCAATCCCACACGGATACCACCGATTTTGGTGCGCTGAGAGCCAATAATTGTTTGACGTGCGTCTAAGGCAAAATCCATTTTGTACCTGCGATAAGCCGGCCCCAGCTCTCGCTTTCCTGTAATAATCCAAACAGTATCCGGCTTGATGCCTCTCTTAGGCGGCAATGCCCCATTAAATTGGGCTCCGGCGTTGATTGCCAGCGTGCAAAAAAAGAAAAGCATGAGCCATTTCATGGGTTGCAAAAGTACATACAAAAGGATGGGCAGAAACGAAAAACGGCCACCGAAGTGGCCGTTTAACAACTGTTTCAATTGTATCAATGAGGCAAGAATGAGTAATTCTTACCATAGAACAAATGCTGCTCCGTGAAGCTTGTTGGGTAGGTCACTTTCACGTCGGCTATTTTTCCATCCGCGTCGAGCACCGGCTCTAGCACTGGGTTAACCATCGCATTGAATGGTGCAATGTTAAACTTGGCCGCACGATCGATAACCTGCTGACGAAGCGCCTGGTCAACCTTTTTTCCATAGTTGTCGGCCAAGGCTGCCGCTGCATTGAAATCACCCTCACTGGTAATGCGCTGTACCTCCTTCAAAAGCTCGCCCACATTAGCGCGCATCTTGTCGTAGTCTTTGATATCGATGAATGTCTTTCCTTCCCGTGTGATCATCTCGACGCTGCCATCGGTCTTTCCTTTTTCGATCAACCAATTGCCTATCCAAGCGCGGTTACGCATGTGGGCTTCTTCCAAGTCTTTGCCCTCTCCTACTCTGCGCAACTGTACCAACAGTCCGTTGCGCAAATAGCCATCAAACTCTGCCTTGCCTACCTCAAGACTCGGCATGAGGCCCCATTCAACCAATTTCGGGTCCATGACGAAGTAGAGAGCCACTAGGTCGGCGCGTCCCTCCTCGATGGTGCTGGCGTAATTCTTCAGCGTTTCGCGCGGCTGACCAACTCCGTCGTTGATTTTTCCGCTGGCATGACCAATTACCTCGTGCATGGCCGTATGCAGTTTGCCTGCAATTCCGCCATACTCCTTCGCCAGTCGCACTTCTTCTTCATCGTTCGCAAACTCATTGAGCAAACTTGCTCCGCTTGCCTTTTCATAGGTATCTTCAATGTTTCCAAGGCTCACACTCTTACTGCCATACTTGGCGCGAATCCAGTTGGCATTGGGCAAGTTCACTCCGATGGGTGTTTGTGGTGATGCGTCGCCGCTTTCGCCGGCCACGTTCACAATGTTGTATGTGATACCAACCACTTTCTCTTTCTTGTTTTCCTTCGCTGTCGAGCTGTTATCTTCAAACCATTGCGCATTGTCCATCATCACCTTCATGCGTTGTGATGCTTCAAAATCTTTAATCTCTACGACGCTCTCATAGCTTCCTCGCATGCCCAGCGGGTCGTTATAGGTTTCCACAAAGCCTTGGATGAAGTCAATATCGCCTTCCGTAGCCTGCGTCCATGTGATGTTGAAGTTGGCCCACTGCATCAGGTCACCGGTGAGGTAGTACTGACGCAACAAACGCAAAGCTGCCGCCTGCTTATCGTTCTCAGCAACCTTCTCCGCCTTCTCCAACCAAAAGACCACCTTCTCAAGCGCCTCTGAATAAACGCCTCCTACCTTCCAGGGCTTCTCTACTATCTGACCATTCTCTTTAACCAATTTGCTGTTCAAACCATACTCGAATGGAGTGCGGTTTCCCGGATCGCGCATTTTGTTATAGAACTCCTCCACTTCTTGTGTGGTAACTCCTTCGTAAAAATTCACTGCAGAATTAGCAATGAGATCCTTCTTCACGTCACTCTCGACTTTCATGGCCATGAAATCCTTGTCAAACATTGCACGCTTGAGTTCTACGCTCGGCTGAATACCGCAGTCTTTGCATACACTCTCGAAATAATCCACGGTAAAACCCGGGAGCATTTTGGTACTGTTGTAATGGTGATGAATGCCGGTGTGAGCCCATATCTGCTTGAGATAAAGCTCTAGCTGCTTCCAACCCTCGGTCGACTTATCGCCCTTGAATTCGGTGTAGATTTTCTCCAACGTATGTCGAATAGGCAAATTGTATTTGCAGTTCTGGTCGAACATGATGTCGCGACCGGCGAGGCCTGCCTCATACAAATAATATACTAGCTCCTTTTGCTTCAACTCAAGACTATCCCACTGTGGAATATAATAATGGAGCACACGCAAATCGGCAAACTGCTCGCTCTGGTAGAGCTTTCCGTCGACTTCAATTCGCTGCTGTTCCTGTGCCGGAGCAGCTGTTTCTGTTGCCTTTTGTTGCGGTTTTCCAACACAGGAAAACAGCATTGCCGTGCAAACGGCGAAAATCACTTGATTTAAAAATCGCATAAGTATTGATTTGATTAGTACGGGCGAATATAGAACTGAAAAGCAAAGCAACAAACGCTCCCTTCATGTGGCAACCTTGAATAGCTATGCGAGAAACAAACGCTGACCACTATACCCGCTGCCCGGCAATAGCCTTGGCAAAGTTGGACCAGCTCATGTTTTCAGTAGCCTTAGCCACATTGCCGCGGTCAATCGGATGATCTATAAAATGAAGCATTACGCGAGCCATATCGTTCACATCGCTGTCGTTGGCCAGATATCCATTAAAGCCGTCCTCGATGGTCTCAGGGAAATGTCCCACTTTAGTTGCAAGAATGGGAAGGCGAAAATTGTAACTCAGCGATTCAATGCCGCTCGGTGTAGCGGTGCGGTAGAAGAGCACCACTGCATCTGAAACCTGAAAATAAACGGGCACTTCCTCGTTGGCAATAAAGCGATTCACCACTACGCATCGATCTTCAATACCCAATTCCTTAATCTTTTCCAAGGGTTTGTAATCGCGCTCATCATCCGATTTCTGCAGCACAATCTTTTTAGCCAAACCAAAGAGAAACTGCTTCATCCGCGTGGTCCATTTGGTAGAGTCGAGCGTATGCCAAAAGCTCTCGCCGCAAATCAAAAACGACACATCACTTCGCTGCTTGGCAACTTGTGCGAATGCCTCGATGGCCATATCCAACCCCTTGTATTTTCGAATGAATCCGAAAAACAACAGCACATGCTTCTGCAATCCCAGTCTTTTCTTCTCCTCTTCTATATCGAGTGATTCGATTGGCTTATAGAGATCGTATACCGGATGGAACAACTGAACTACCTGTGTTATCGAACGCTTATCCGTGTCAATTTGGTTCACAACTTCAAACGATTTCGAAGGAAGCA
>JBILIX010000297.1:0-3489 GCA_044368835.1 Flavobacteriales bacterium
GAATACATCATTGAAGGCATCAAGACGACCATACCGTTTCATCAGAAATTGATGAAGAATGCCAAGTTCCGTGAGGGCGACTTCACGACGAAGTTTATGGACACGTTTGAGATGTAAGGGCGAAGGACGAAGGGCGAGGGGCGAGGGAAATTACTTCGCACATCGCCCTTCGCACATCGCACATCTCCTCACTTCCCGCCTACAATTTTTCGTATCTCATTCAACTTCATCAGCGCCTCAACCGGCGTGAGGTTGTTGATGTCAATGTTGAGTATCTCCTCGCGGATTTGAGCGAGCGACGGATCGTCGAGTTGGAAGAAGCTCAATTGCGAAGGCACACCTTCATTCTTTGCGGCAGCAATGGAAGCCGAACGTTTCGCGTCGTCGTAGCCGTGCGTGTTTTCTAAGTGCTTCAATATCTCCTTAGCGCGTTCAACGACCTTCACCGGCATGCCCGCCATTCGCGCTACATGTATACCGAAGCTGTGATTGGTTCCGCCTTGCTGCAGTTTGCGCAGGAAGATGACTTTATTGCCAACCTCTTTCACACTCACATTGAAATTGTGTATGCGCGAAAACGATGTGCACATGTCGTTCAACTCATGATAGTGCGTTGCGAACAGCGTCTTTGCTTTTGCTTTCGGAAACTCATGCAGGTACTCGGCAATGGCCCAGGCAATGCTCACACCGTCGTAAGTAGATGTTCCGCGACCGATTTCATCCAGCAATACCAAACTACGATCTGAAAGGTTGTTGAGAATGCTCGCCGTTTCATTCATCTCGACCATAAACGTCGACTCACCACTGCTGATGTTGTCGCTGGCTCCCACGCGTGTAAAAATCTTATCGACGATGCCAATGTCGGCAGCACGTGCAGGCACGAAGCCTCCCATTTGCGCCATGATGACAATCAACGCCGTTTGACGCAACACAGCGCTCTTACCCGACATGTTGGGTCCGGTAATCATCATGATTTGCTGTGCGTCGTTGTCGAGATACACGTCGTTGCTCACATACGATTCGCCTGCAGGGAGCGCGAGTTCAATTACAGGATGACGGCCTTCTACAATCTTAATTGCAGTTGTTGCATTAATCGCAGGGCGCACATAGCCGTTGCGCAAGGCCACACGCGCAAGACTCATGAGCACATCGAGCTGACCTATTATTTGCGCATTGGTTTGAATGGCAGCCGTGAACTCAGCGATGGCCGCAACCAACTCGTTGAACAATCGCAATTCTATCGACGACATCTTTTCCTCCGCGCCCAAAATCTTTCCCTCGTAGTCTTTCAACTCTTCGGTGATGTAGCGTTCAGCCTGTGTAAGTGTTTGTTTGCGGATCCAGTCCGAAGGCACTTTGTCCTTGTGCGTATTGCGCACTTCGAGGTAGTAACCGAATACGTTGTTGAATGAAATCTTCAACGAGGGTATTCCGGTGCGTTCGCTTTCGCGGTCTTGTATTTTTTGCAGATGATCCTTGCCGTGAAAAACCAATCGGCGGTATTCATCGAGTTCGGCATTAACACCATCTGCTATGACGTTTCCTTTATTCACCGCCATGGGTGCTTCGGCGTGCAACTCGCGTGCAATGCGCTCGCGCACCACATCACAGGCGTTGAGTTGCGCGCCCAAGTGAGCGAGTTCAGCATGGCCACTTCCTTCCAAAAACAATTTGAGTGGAGCAATGCAATCGAGTGCGCGGCGTATGTGATGCACCTCACGCGGTGCAATGCGACCCACAGCCACCTTCGATATGAGACGCTCCAAGTCGCCGATGTTTTTCAACTCCGACTGCCATTGCTCTAGCGATTCTTGCTGCGATGTGAAATGCGCTACCACGGCGTGTCTTCGTGCGATGCGCGCTTCATCTTTCAAGGGCAGCAACAACCAACGACGCATAAGGCGTGAGCCCATGGGTGTAACCGTTTGGTCGAGCACATGCAACAAGGTGGTTGCGTTTTCATTGCCGCTGCTCACCAACTCGAGGTTGCGAATGGTGAAGCGATCGAGCCACACGTATTGATCTTCTTCGATGCGCGAAAGACTTCGAATGTGATCAACGCGGTCGTGTTGAGTTTCGCTCAGGTAATGCAGCACAGCACCTGCAGCAATGACACCCACCTTCAGGTCTTCCACGCCAAAGCCTTTCAGACTGCGCGTTTCGAAGTGTTTGTTCAACAGCTCACTTCCAAACTCGTGGGTAAACACCCAATCGTCCAATCGGAACGTGAAGAACTTATCGCCGAATGCTTCCTTGAATTGCTTGTCCGTATTCTTTTGATAGAGCACCTCGCTCGGTCGGAAACTCTGAAGCAGTTTATCGATGTATTCCTGGCTGCCCTGCGCCGTCAGAAATTCACCCGTTGAGATATCCAGAAACGCAACCCCCCATGTGTTTTCCTTGCACGTTACTGCCGCAAGAAATGTATTGCTTTGTGTATCGAGTGTTTTCTCATTGTACGAAACACCCGGCGTTACCAACTCCGTCACACCGCGCTTCACAATGGTCTTGGTGAGTTTCGGATCTTCGAGCTGATCGCATATGGCCACACGATTTCCTGCGCGCACCAGCTTCGGCAAATACGTATCGAGCGAATGATGGGGAAACCCTGCGAGCTCTATAAAAGCAGCAGCACCGTTTTTACGCTTCGTAAGCACAATGCCCAGAATGCGTGCAGCCTTCACAGCATCTTCACCAAACGTTTCGTAGAAGTCGCCCACGCGAAACAACAACAGCGCATCCGGGTATTTCACCTTAATGCTGTTGTACTGCTTCATGAGCGGGGTTTCTACAACAGAGGATGTTTCTTTTTCGTCGGCAGTACTCACGGCAATTTCGTTGACCTCAAAGGTATAAAAAGCAAAACTGCCGCTACATTTCTGTGAACGGCAGTCTTGCAATCATGTAAAAATCGTTTCAGTACAAATCTAGAATCCTATTTCCTTTTGCCGACGTTCGTTTATGAACACAGAGTATCAGGTTTTAAACAAAGCACAGAAAGTGCGAAGTGCGAAGTGCGAGGTACGAAGGAGTAGCATCTTCGCACATCGCACATCGCACATTGCACTTAGTCCTTGATGACTTTCTGTTCCCACACCCCACCATCCTGCATTACGCGGAAGGTATACACACCTGCGGCAAGCGCGTGGATGTCGATGCGCGAGGTGCGCTGAGCGCTCATCACAAAGCGACCGGTAGCGTCGAAGATCTGTACTTCTGTTGGAGCAAGTCCATTCACAGTAACGATAACCTCCGTGCTTGCAGGGTTAGGGTACAGGTTGATGGCTACTTGCAATTCTTCCACAGAAACAACGCCTTCGCATTCACAATTCGCATTGTATACATCGTTGCTTGTGTTAGCATCGCTGTCGTCGCAAGCATCACCTACAAAGAAACATGAACCGTCGTCGATCGTTGCTTCTGACAAATAGTTACACGCATTCACATCGGTGCAGCCGGGAATGCTGAGAGCTTCACCCTGGCACATGC
>JBILIX010000038.1:0-11589 GCA_044368835.1 Flavobacteriales bacterium
ATGGAGAGCCAATTGTCATGGCCCATTTGTCGTGACGAAGTCTTTTGTTTGGGGACGGGAAAAAACAAGGCATTCTTGGAAGGTTTGAATGAAAAGCACGGTTGGTTCAAACGCGTGGTGTCGTTGGAGCATCCACGCTACATCATGCAATACAAATCGCGCCTTGTGGATGCTTACATAGATAAATACATTCAGGCTTTAGCGGCAATCTAACTTTTTTCAGATACGCTTGTTTAGCGAGTGTAATTTTGCGCGCATGGAAAAAGTTGGGACATTACGGAAATTGGATACGATTGCGGAAGCCCTCGAAGATATTCGAGCCGGTAAATTGGTGATCGTTGTGGATGATGAAGATCGTGAGAATGAAGGAGACTTCATTGTTGCTGCAGATAAGGTGACTCCCGATACCATCAACTTCATGTCGAAGCACGGAAGAGGTTTGATCTGCGTAGCTGTGACCGATGAAATTTGTAGCGCGCTGGACCTGGATATGATGGTTACCAACAATACCGATCCCCACAAAACAGCGTTCACCGTTTCAATTGATTTGCTAGGGCATGGGTGCACAACGGGTATTAGCGCGCATGACCGGGCTAAGACCATTCAGGCGCTGGTAACCCCAGGTTTTAAGCCCGGTGATTTTGCCCGTCCGGGTCATATTTTTCCATTAAAGGCAAAGAATGGCGGAGTGTTGCGACGCACCGGTCATACGGAGGCGGCAGTCGATCTCGCTCGCTTGGCGGGGCTTGCCCCAGCAGGCGCTATTGTCGAAATTATGAACGACGACGGCACGATGGCCCGTTTGCCTCAGCTATTTGAAATTGCGGATCAGTTCGGGCTAAAGTTGATTTCGATTCGCGATTTAATAGCGTATCGACTGGACAAGGAAACGCTGATTGAACAGGTCGCGATACAGAAGGTTTCTACTGTCTACGGTGATTTCAAATTGGTTGGTTTTCGACACACGATTGAGCAGAAGGAATACCTGGCATTGGTGAAGGGCACTTGGGAAGCAGATGAAGCAATACCGGTACGCGTGCATTCATCCAATTTGTTGGGCGATATTTTTAACTTGAAACGCGATGCCCATGGTTCTCAACTCGATGCCGCATTGCGATTAATTGAGCGCGAAGGCAAAGGAGTGCTGGTGTACATCAACCGCACGGATGCAAAGCTGGGTTTGCTGCAAGAAATGCAGGATTTACGTGTTGTTGATGCACGTCAGGCGTCGTCCATGGATAACCGTGATTATGGCATTGGCGCACAGATACTGCGCGCAATTGGAGTTCGCAACATGCGCATCATTACAAACCACCCCGAATTGCGCAGGACCGGACTTGATGCCTATGGGCTGGAAATTACGGATACGCTTCCGCTGGAGGGCTAATCCCCTCTAACGACTGATGCAAAACGAAATCGTTTGAAGTTCATTTCCGGTTTGAAGGCTTGCTGAATAGAAACCAACAGGAAGTGTTGCAGTTGAAATTGTCTCATCAAGTTTTCCCTCGCGTAGCATGCAAGTGGATTCAAAGGCCAAGCATCCCAAACTATTCACTATCCGCAAAGTTACCGATTCGTTTTGACGTGAATTTCCACAAAAGCGAATGAAGTCTGCCGCAGGATTTGGGAAGGCTGAGAGGTTGTATGTATTTACTGTGTTTTCAACGCTCACCAAATCGTCTAAGGCCACCATCGTCCCGCTTGGAGTTAATGCCCACACCTGCAGTGTTTGTCCATTGCTATTGTTGGCCGGTTGACGGAATCCCGTGCTTATCAAAACAATTGATTCGTTTTCCCAGGCCTCGTTGAGAGCGGGTAACGTATAGGTTTCATATAAGAATTGGGTAGGAGCATTGCGCAATTCAATTCCATAGTTTTCCGATCCGGCAAGGCTTTGTGTAGTGGAAAGAGAACCAACGCCTAGCGAGTTGAAAAGAGGGGTGATCGGTGTCGACAGTACATTCACATCGATGCCGCCGAGATCGGTTGCTGCGTGCAAAAAACGAAGGTCAACTTCGGATGTGTTGGTTGCAGTCAAGGAAAGGTTGGCGTCATGCAACCAAGCAGTGGCTGGAGCGGGGTTGTAGTTTGGGCTATCGAAAATCCCCCACAGGAATAACCGATGAAGTTGATTCGCCTCCAGGTAAAGTGTGTCGATCCTAATCGTGCTGAATGGTGCATCATGAAGCGTCGTGCGAATTCTGATTGGGTCGTTGCACTGAATTGTAAAAAACTCGGTTGCCGTTTCGAACGAAAGGGGAGCAGCATATAAAGAGTCATTGATCCAAATGTCAATGTCGTGCAAGAGCGTGTCGGCCGATGCGTGTATCAATTGAAGCGAACAGTATTGGGGCGGAAGTGGAATCTCGAGTGCACTCAATGGATGCATGGGGCCACCGAGTTCTGTGCAAAGCCAGATGGAAGGAATAGCACTTGTATTGTCAGAGTAGGTGAGGGCGGTAACATTTCGCTGCTCTAGATGGAGGGTGTCGAGCGGTGCTTGAAAAGCGGTTATGCTGTCGACCTGCGAGAAGAGTATCCACTCATCGTTTTCTAGAGCTAGTTGCAGTGTGTCGCTCACAGTGCCGTAGGGAATATCCTCAAAAAGGCTGATTTGGTTGGTGGTGTCGGCACGCAAACTAACAAGCGGTTCGGGTGAACTGCCATGAAAGAGGCGCAGCAGCATTGCATTGCTTTCGATAGCTGGGGCTGTTTCCCAGGGGTGAACAACCAGCTGTGCCGGCACTTCCGGAGAGGAACCTCCGTACCAGTAGAGTTGATGGTTCGAGCCGCTAAAAAGGTGCAGGGTGTCGCTCCAGATAGAATCGATTGGACTGCCAAGCAGGTTGGAATGTATGCTCAGCACTACGTCTTTTCCGGCGGGAAATGCAATGAACGGAGTTGCTTCATGCGCATTTAGATTCGATATCCACACTTCCTGATCCGTTTCAATGCGAATACTTCCGGACGCCGCCAAGCTTGAATTGTGCAGGAACTGCACATCGGCCGTCAGGTTCCATTGCAATGGCTGCAGGCACACCATGGGGCCGCCTTCGCGAGTGGTTGCCCACATTCCCAGTGGCTGGCCATTGTTGTTGTTGCTCTGGTTGAAGTAACCACCCGATACAATGGTGATGGCTTTTCCGGCCCAATTCAACTCCGTAATAGGCAGAGCAAATTCGCCAAAAGTTTCAACTCCTGTTTCATCAAGTATGCTCCAGCCATAATCGGCGGTGAACAGGTTGAGATAGGATGAAAAGGAACCGTACGGCATTTGATCGAATGCCGTTAATTGAAACAATTGAGTCTCTGCGATATCGACGGTGTCCAAATCAGTCGCCCCATGAAAAAAGAGAACGTCGATGCTTGTAGTAGAAGCGCTCAGGTCCATTGCCTGGTTAAACTGCTCCACTGCAAACGGACGCGCCGGATTGTAGAGTTCTGTGTTGAGGTGTCCATGAAAAACAAAAATGTGCTTACTGTTGGTGCTGAGCTCAGTATTCCATGTACAGTAGGTTATTGCGGAGTCGAGAGCATGGCGCACTTCCCATTGGGCAAGCGGCATTGCAGCAACAGGCAGCAAAGCGGTTGCAATGTGATAGTTGACATTGTCGGCCCAAAGAGAATCGTTCAGCCAAACATCGACCAATTGGAGTGCCTCATCTGGGCTGTTGTGAATGAATTGAACAAGAGCGGTTTGTGTTTTTCCGCTCATCGAAAAAAGCAATGCTAGAAACGTTGGGGCAACGTGCCGGATAATCTTACTGAACATGCCGTGAAATTATAGCAGGACATCACATCACGATGAAATTTTCACTTTTCTCTCCATACAACCTGATTCTTATGCGGAATTGGAAGCCTAACTGAACTTTTATGCTCGTCCTGTTGTTAATCATTCTATAACACAAATCCAGATGCAAGAATTCAGCATAAAAGACCTTGAAAGCTATACCGGCATTAAGGCTCATACTATTCGCATTTGGGAACAGCGCTATGGCCTTCTCAAACCGGAAAGGACAGACTCCAACATTCGGAAATATTCCGATAGGGAGTTGAAAACGCTACTCAATGTAAGTTTACTCAATAACCGCGGACACAAGATTTCGGAAATCGCGGGTATGTCGGAAGATGAAATGGCGAAGTTGGTTGAGCATTATGCTACGTCAACTCAAAACGATGACACCTTAATTGGTACACTTAAACTCGCTATGTTGAACTTTGACGAGTCATTGTTCAACAGTATTGTTGACTTGCGAATAGCCTCTCAGGGGTTGGAGCACACCTACTTGAATGTCTTAACTCCGTTTATGCATCAAATTGGTGTAATGTGGTTGTCGAACGCTATCTGTCCGGCGCAAGAGCACTTCATTTCCAATCTCATACGTCAAAAGTTGTATACTCACATCGACAGGATGGGGCCTGATTTGGTGGTCCACCAGAACAAAACTTTTGTGTTGTATTTGCCGGAATTAGAGTTTCACGAGTTGTCGTTGATTATGCTCAATTTTGCTTTGCGTTCGCGCGGTTATCGTACAATTTACTTGGGACAATCTGTTCCAATTGAGGATCTCTATCAGGTTTTTCAGCGAATCGGGGATGTTCAGTTTGTTTCTCACTTCACCACACAACCCGTGTCTGTGCTGCTTCCCGGGTATTTAAGAAAGCTTGTCGATCAATTTTCGGGAACGCAGTGTGAGTTCCACTTAACAGGAACCGTGATCCAGGGTACCAAATCGCCTGAGCTAGGTCTTATTAATATATACTCTGATCTTGGCCAGTTGTTGAGCGCAGTGGTGGCATAAGTCAAACAAAATTTGCTTAATATCATTTTTAGGGACCGTTAAGGTCCCTTTTTTTGGTGTTATGGTGTTTTTTCTAGGATACCCCCCCCAAATGTAGGATGGTTGAGCAAATGGAGTCAAATGAGTGAATTGCTAAGTTATTGATATTGAGTGTTTCTTATTGCATTAAGATATTTTGTTTAATAGTTTGATGAAAAAACTAAACAAAAGTCTTGGAACGAGGTAGGGTTTGTTTAATCTTTGCGGTAAATAATTAAACAACGGTCAAAATGAGTACCTTAGAGTTTAATCACCTGCTAATTTCCAACCGCCCTATCATGCGCGGTTTCGCAATCAACTTCACCCGCAATGTTGAGGATGCTGAAGATTTGATTCAAGATACCTTTTTGAAGGCCTTGAAGTACAAGGATCGTTTTGAAGATGGCACCAACTTCAAAGGTTGGTTGTATACTATCATGCGAAACATATTCCTCAACAACTGCAAGAAGCAGCAATTGGGTAGAAACATTTTCGGCCCATCGGCTGACAGTGTTCCTTATGAATTGGGCTCTCAGGCAGAGAATAACATATACCGTCTCATCAACGAGCAAGACATTCGTGTAGCAGTTGGCAACCTGCGCGATGAGTTACGCAGGCCGTTTCAAATGGCATACGAGGGATATCAATACGACGAGATTGCCCAGCAAATGGGAGTCCCCACGGGTACCATCAAGAGTAGGATATTCAATGCTCGTAAGCGATTAATGGAAGATTTGAAAGATTTCAACTAGTGGTTTTGGTTAAGGTAATAATTAGTAAAGAAAAGGAGGCGTGCCTCCTTTTTTTTATTCGCTCATGCGGAAACGAATGACTACAATTATTCAAAAAAAATCCTTGTTTGTAGAAAGCTCTGGTGTATATTTGCCGCCCGAATAAAAAGTAACGCATATGAAAAAAGGAATTCACCCGGAAAATTATCGCATGGTCGTTTTCAAAGACATGTCGAATGAATACGCTTTCTTGGGCAAGTCAACAACCAACGCCAAAGAAACCATCAAGTGGGAAGATGGAAATGAATATCCTGTCATAAAGCTTGAAATCACACATACATCGCACCCGTTCTTTACCGGTAAGATGCAGTTGGTTGACACAGCTGGTCGTATCGATAAGTTCAAAACGCGTTACGCGAAGTTTGACAAGAATAAATAATCAATTTCGAAATATTGAAAGGGCTTCCCATGTGGAAGCCCTTTTTTTTTGAATTCACATGTTCGTGTTTGCAAATGCCACGCAGTGGTGGTTGCACACGAATACCTTCCGTTGATTTTTGGGAAACGAGAAACGAACGAATCTATCGTCCATCCCTATGATCAAAACCATTTTCATTTTCTTCAGTTACCTGGCCTTTTTGCTGTTGGGTATTTTTAGTGCAGACACCGTTTTAGTAGAGAATAATACTCCGGCAATGTTGGCTCCCGGTGTGCGCACCTTGGTGGAAGTGAACGTTCGTAAGGGAGATGTGCAAGGCTTCTCGAAATTGGAGCTCACATTGCCCGATGGATTTGTTGCTACCCCAGGTGATATCAAAGGCGCTTCTTTCACCTTTAGCGGTGACAAGGCAAAGTTTGTATGGATGAATCTGCCGGAGGAAGACCTATTTAAAGTTTCTTATTACTTAGAGAGTGAGCCGGGAGTAGAGGGCGCTTATGAAATCAAGGGCACCTTCTCCTATGTAAGAGAGAATATACGGGAAGATATTTACGTGCCAACGCGCACTGTTATGGTGAAAGAGAATTATGAAGCGCCTGTTGATGCCTTAACGGCATCTGCACCTTTGGTTAGAGTAGAGGAGCCTGTGCTTGAGATGAGTTGTGAGCGACGCATCGAGAGGTTGGGTGATAATGAATACCTCGTGCGTTTGAAGGTTAACAACAATCGCATTGTTGGTTTTGGTAAGATTCTCGAAGTCCTCCCGGATAACTGCAGTACCAACCGTGACAACGATGGGGGAGCTGTCATTACGCAAGACGCCAACTCCATTAAGTTCGTTTGGTTTGAGGTTCCATCGGCTCCTTCTTTTGAGATTTCGTATCGCGTTATGTGTATAAGCGATGGTGCTGTTCCCGCCATTCGCGGACAACTGTCATACACAGAAAATGGCAATCCTTTTACCGTTGATGTTGTTCAGATGGAGGTTCCAGCGGATTTGGTAGCGTCGCAACCGGCAGGCAATACAACAGCAGGACAGTCGCAAACCACGACAACAGATTCTAGTGCTACTGCGGCTCAGGGAAATGCTCAATCATCCGACTCAACAACGCAGAATGCACAGGTAGCAGCTAATGGTAGCGTTAGTGGTGTGAATCAGGTAACACCGGTTTCCAATGACAGCGTTATTACAAACAACACTGCTGTGAATACCACAATCAACACAGGCAATAATCAGCAATCAACCAATGTTGATGTCGTTCCTGCAGGCAACGGCAATCAAAAGCAAGACTTAGTAGCGAAAACAAATTCAGATAAAACCGAGAATAAGACAGTAGAAAATGAAATAGAAGTTGTTACTTCAGTTGATAACGGAACCATCAGAGCAGTAGTAAATACACTGCCTTCAGCAGAAAAGGGCATCACGTATAAAGTACAAATTCTGGCCGCACATCGTGTTGTTGATAAAAGCTACCTGAAGAAGAAATTCTCCTTTGAAGAAGATTATAATATTGAAAACCACAACGGGTGGATAAAGTACACCACGGGAATGTACGCTCAGTATAAAGATGCTCGAGATGCCCGTGTGAGAATTACGAATGCGAGCAGCAAGTTGCCCGGCCCTTTTGTTACGGCTTACAACGATGGAGAGAGAATCACAGTGCAGGAAGCGTTATTGGTAAGCAAGCAATTGTGGTATAAATAAGACTTAAGAGTTACTACAGCAAAATGCAACGGCATTTATAGTAGTATTTGGTTAATTAATATAGAATTTGTTTAGGTAATTTAGTTTGAAAATCCCCTGGCAACGGCCGGGGGTTTTTCATTTTAGTGGCGAGTGGCGAATTCAATGCAATTGCCTAATGCAGTAATTTCACCAACGCACAATTTCACCTTTCACCTTTTACCTTTTACCTATCACCTATCACCTTCCCTAAATGAACTGGCTCATCGCCCAACGCGGATTTTTAAACTACCTGAGATTGGAGAAATCACTTTCGGCCAACTCGTTGGAAGCTTATTCGGCCGATGTTGCCAAGCTGCAGCGTTTCGCTGAAGTGTCACTAGGAGGAAGGTCGCCCGTGCAAATTTCGCTCGATGATGTCAGGGCTTTTTTAGCAATGTTGCACGAGATTGGAATTGCGCCCACGTCGCAAGCCCGTATCATTTCAGGCTTGAAGAGTTTCTATGGTTATTTATTACTGGAGAAGGAAATCAAATCAGATCCGTTGGAGTTAATTGATACACCTCGTATTGGGCGTCATCTGCCCGACGTGTTGAGTGTGCAGGAGATGGAAGATATTTTGGGTGTCATTGATTTGAGTAAACCCGAGGGAACGCGAAATCGAGCCATGCTTGAGATGCTTTACAGTTGCGGTTTACGAGTGTCTGAGTTGATTGATGTGCGTATATCCTGCATGCATACAAGTGAAGGTTTTTTGCGTGTTATAGGCAAGGGAAATAAAGAAAGGCTTGTTCCAATAGGCAGCACCGCAGTTCAATGGGTGAGTTATTATCGTGAGCAGACACGCAATCATCAGGTCATAAAACCAGGACAGGAAGATTACCTCTTTCTGAATCGTCGTGGATCGAAGCTGTCGCGCATGATGGTGTTTAACATCATCCGAGAGCAGGTTCAGAAGCTAGGCATTCAAAAGCAAATTTCTCCGCACACCTTTCGGCATTCATTTGCGACACATTTGGTAGAAGCCGGTGCCGACTTGCGTGCGGTTCAGGAAATGCTCGGGCATGCTAGTATCACAACCACCGAGATCTATACGCATCTCGACAGGCATCGGTTGAGAGAAGAGGTGATGTTGTTTCACCCGAGATACAAGAAGGATTGATGATAGCGGATTACGAATGAATTGGAGCCTTTAGAGCGTTTTTCTCCTTTTGCGGTAGGCGTAGTAGTGCATCACTACTTCCAGCGCTTTTTGCATGGCTTTGTTGATCGGATAGAATTCAGCAAGCGTGGGGTCGATGCTGGTAAGGCGCGTGTAATAATTGCCCATCACGGGTATTTTTTTACCTGCCTTCATAGCTACTGTTAACGCTTCAATTTCTTTCGCTTGTTCTTGCTTGATGAATTTGCACGTAACCAATTCGGGTTGACTCTCTTTGTTGATACGCGCCGTAAACCCGAAAAGTCTGCATATTAATCCGCGGTTGGGATAGGCATTGCACAGCCCTCCAAAATGCGTTACATGTGGACGAAACACATAGCACAATGAGTCGCTTTTGTTTTGAAGTTCCTCCCACGCTTGCTCTGCTTTTCCTTCATCGAAAAGCTCCAATGCAAGCGGTAAAAATTCGATAGGAGTGCATTCTATATCCGGTTTCTTGCAGCACTCACCGCAGCCGGAAAGACAATGCAGACCGGAAGATTCCTGCATTGTTGCGATGTCTTTATCAAGACGCGCATACACTCGCTTTACGGCTTGTACTTTTTGAGGGAGTGTTTTCATGAAGCAAAAGTATTGGTGTTGACACGATTTAGTTCGCTTCAAATTGTATTTACCTCTGCGCGCTCTGCGCCCTTTGCGGTAAAAAATAACCACAGAGTTGACGGAGAACACAGATAGACCAATGGTGTGGTTCTGCTAGTGCGGAAAAACGCGATCAATCACATGTGTGCGGTAATCAAAAATACCCTTGAGTTTGTTCTTCACCCATACCGCATGCGCTATTTGCCCGAGAATACCCAAAGGCATAGCATAGTTCACAATGTCTGTCATCAACACATGTGTTCCTTTGTCTTCGAAGTGGTGCTGGTGGTGCCAAAACGCATAGGGCCCAAAGCGTTGCTCGTCCACGAAGAAGCGTTTATCTTCACTCTGCGAAATTTCGGTTGTCCACCCAAACGTCATAAACGGGGCTGGTTGTATGCGATAATTGATGATCATTCCTGCGTGCATTTTCTTCCCGGATACATCCGTTAGTATGCGAAATTGCATGTCGTCGGGGGTTATCTCGTTCAAGTTTTCCGGACGTGAAAAATAATCCCAGGCCTTATCGATTGTTGTGTGCAGAACGGTTTGTCGTTCGAGTGTATACACTTTCATGTGTGGTCGTTTAGAAGCTAAACCGACAACCCCGTTGAATGTTCTAGAGATGGCTTGAATTAGGATTTCTTCAATGTTTGCATCGCATCTTCGAGGTCATCAGGCGTGTTTACGTTTTCCAGTTTTTCGGGAGTGGATGCAATAACAATGTGCGCCTCCGTTTGGATGAGCACTTTGCGTGGGCACGAATAGCCAAGTGCGATAAAAGACATGATCATCGAGAAGGCTTTCGGCTCCCAAATAGCAATGAGCGGCTCGGGGAATCGGTCGAACGGACTTTGGAAAGCGGTTGCGGTGTGTAAGATTGATCGTTGCCTGATGAGTTCATTCAGAATCTCATTATCCAGAAACGGCACATCAGATGCAAGCACCAACCAAGCGGCGTTTGGGTCGGTCATGAACGCTGATGTAATACCCCCAAGAGGCCCCATGTCGAGCATACGGTCGCCGATGGTTTTGTACCCTTGTTCCTCGAAGTATTCGCGTTGCTCTGCCCTGCAAGAAAGAAACGGCTCAATTCCCATCGCCTTGCAAAGCTCATAGAGGTGTGCGAATTGAGCCTTGCCGTGGTAGTGGATGTGTGGCTTATCCTGTCCCATGCGCACGCTTTTTCCTCCTGTAAGTATGAGCGCTTTGAGAGGCGCAGGCATCATGATTTGATTGCGAATGATGGGAATCAACTCATGAATGTTTTGTTCATTCAGAACCGGGATATGAGTCCAGTCAGGAAGGATTTCTTTTATGTATTCAGGAACTGATTGGCAACTATGGGTGGTAATTATTGCCAGCACATTCGTCAGTTGCGAAGCTCGTTTGCGTAAAGACGCCTCTTTGGTTGGATCACACAGGATGATCTGATGCGCAGCCTCGAAGTGATTTCCATTCACGATGACCAAATCACTTTGCGAGAGGGCTGCATGGCGGTTGATTATCTCGGACGTTCCGTTGAGGTCGATTGCTATGGAGTGTTGATTGTCCGTCCAGCGAGGCAAGAAGTCGGATATATCGCTTGGGTGATGATTCGCATCGGCATACACAACCTGAGCCGGTGAAAGCGCCTTTGTTAGTAAACGCGCCCATTGTGCTATGGCTTCGCAAGTGGAGCCCATAATGGCAACTTCATTGCGAGCGAATTTTCCCAACACAGGTTTTTGAAGGTCGGCGTGTTTTTTATGCATTGCGTTTGTAATCGTTTTTCCCCCCCGATTTTTCCAGCAGTTGAATGGAGCTAATCGTAATGTCATGCGACAGCGCCTTGCACATGTCGTAGATGGTGAGGGCGGCAACGGAAACAGCTGTTAAGGCTTCCATTTCCACTCCCGTTTTACCGAATGTGCGCACTTCGCTTTCAATAATTGCAGTGTGGTTGTCCAATTCAATGTTGATGTGAACCTTGTCGATGGGCAGAGCGTGACACAACGGAATGAGATCGGCTGTTTTTTTAGCGCCCATGATCCCCGCGAGAATAGCCGTTTGAAACACAGGGCCTTTTGGGAGGTGCAATTCGCGGTCGGTCAGCTTGTTTGCGATGTCCT
>JBILIX010000298.1:0-3458 GCA_044368835.1 Flavobacteriales bacterium
ATGAAGAGTTCATGACGGAGGACAAAAAGAAGGCAATCGATTTGGGCTCAAAGGAGGGACGAGAGAAAGTAACGAAGTTGGACGAAAACCAGAACAATACTACGTTGTTGGTTGGTCCTAATCCTCAAGCTCCTCGTCAAGACCCATGGTCGGCTTTCGAATTGAAAACGAAGTTGACAGAGTTCAAAGAGAAGCTGAAAGCTATTCAGGTTACCAACGTCGATGGCAAGAGCATCCCATTGGATAACGAGATTTTGGCATCATTGGACAGCACCTTCGTTTACAACGAGGAGCCGGATGCAGAAGGTAAATTGGAAGTTTGGGAAACCAATAAATTCTACCACACACCTCTTGCAGCCATTGTTGCAACCATGTCGAAAATCGAGACCGACGTATTGAACGCAAAGACTTCAGTGATGAGTTACTTGGCGGCAAGCATCAACGCGACTGACTTGAAATTCTCGGACGTTACTGTTGCTGCTGTGCCGCTTCAGAGCTATGTGTTGAAAGGAAAGGATTATGAGTTGGAGGTATACCTCGCCGCTTATAACAAAACCAGCAATACCAAGCTTTTCATGGGAGGTGCATACAACGGAGACAAGGTTCCAACACCAAGCACGTTTGGTACTTCAGGTGATGGAATCGCTGCAGATCCGGATGGTAAGTGTCGCTTCAAAGTGAACACTGGAAGTTTGAGCTTAGGCCCACACGGCTACACCGGTCAAATTGGATACGAGAAGGATGGTAAAATGGAATACATTCCTTTTGCTACACAGCCGTTCTTCGTAGGTGAACCTGCATTGGTTGTTTCGCCGGTAAACATGAACGTGTTCTACCGCGGGTTGGACAATCCTGTTGAAATTTCTGTACCGGGTGTTGACCGCAGTGCTTTGACAGTAACGATGAACGGAGGATCTATTTCCCCAAGTTCAGACGGTACTTACAATGTGAAACCAGGTGAAGGAAAAGAAGCAACCATCAACGTGGCAGCCAATATCAATGGTGAAAGCGTTCAGATGCCTGCTCGTCAGTTCCGCATCAAGCGTATTCCTGATCCAATACCATCGTTCGGTGGGAAGAAACCATACGATAGCATGATCCCTCAGGGTGATGCGTCAGTGGCAGCTGGTGTGCGCGCCGACATGGAAGGTTTTGACTTCCCTGTAACCGCACAGGTCACTTCTTTCATTGTGACGTTGGCTAGCAACGGTGTTTTGAAGGAATACAAGTGCAATGGTAACCGCATCTCTGATGAGGCTAGCCAAGCGATTCGCAAAATGAAGAAAGGTGAAAAAATCTTCATCGAGCAAATCATGTGTAAAATGCCCGATAATACCGATCGTAAACTGGCGGCTATTACGTTGAAACTGCAGTAAAAACGAAATACTATGAATCGTAAAAATCTGTTTCTGCTCCTGCTCTGTGTGCTATCTGTAACGGATACACTTCTGGCCCAAACTCAAACGGTGCTGGATGGTGCGTACGTGCGTGAACACAACCCAACTCGAAAGGTGATTGGTTACCCCTACTTGCGCGAGGCCGATGTAATGTGGGCTAAGCGAATTTGGCAGGTGATTGATTTGCGCCAAAAAATCAACCAGACTATGTACTTTCCAATCGATGCATTGGAGAATAGGAAGAGTTTGTTTGATGTAATTCGCATCGGACTAATCGATCAGGGTTCTATTACAGCCTATGGCACGGGACCGACACAGGAGGATGACGAGTTTCGCTATCCGCTTGGACAGACAGAATTGGATTCAATGCTCAATCCGGTTGTAATTCGCTACCGCGAAAACTTGGATACAGGTGAAAAGGAGGAGGTCCGCAACGTTGAAGAGGTAACATCGCGCGATGTTGTTTCATACAAAATCAAGGAAGACTGGATTTTCGATAAGCAGCGTTCCGAGCGTTATGTGCGTATCATCGGTATTGCTCCAATTGTATTGCGTTATTCGGAGAGCGGTGAAGTAAAGGGTCAAAAGGAACTTTTCTGGTTATACTATCCCGAGTGCCGTTACATCTTCAATAACTACGATGTATTCAACATGCACAACGGCGCCCAGGAAATGACTTTTGATCAGTTATTCCAGATGCGTATGTTTCAGGGATACGTTGTGAAGGAAGATAACGTTTACAACCGCGGTGTATCGCCAACCTGGAAAGGGGTCGATGCCTTGATGGAAAGTGAGCGTATCAAGAACGATCTCTTTACGCTTGAGCACGATTTGTGGCATTATTAAGCCAACGATTTGATATTGAAAAGCCCTTCCACATCGGAAGGGCTTTTTGTTTTATCTAAATGCAATGAATAGCCTGAGTAGGGTTGTACTTTTGCGCCCGATTTTATCATGGTAACTGTAGGCAATCTCACTATTCATTTCGGTTCGCGCGAGTTGTTTTCGCGCATTGGTTTTTTCATTGGCCCCCGCGATCGTATTGGTCTCGTTGGAAAAAATGGCGCAGGTAAGTCAACCTTGTTAAAGACCTTGGCCGGGTTACAAACCCCCAACGAGGGAAGTATAGCGCTTGCGCGCGGCACCACGGTGGGCTATTTGGCTCAGGAGATGAAGCACAGCGAGAATGCAACGGTGTACGAAGAAGCTGCAACCGCTTTCCGTGAGGTACAGCAAATGAAGGATCGCCTGGAGGAATTGACCGTTGCCATTACCGACCATCATGACTACACCAGCGACGACTACTCCCATAAATTGGAGGAGCTGGAAGAGGTTTCTCATCGACTCGAAGTACTTGGCAGCAGCAACCTGGAAGAGAAAATTGAGAAGGTGTTGAAAGGTCTTGGTTTTCGGTCGGAGGATATGGACCGCAAAATGGAGGAGTTCAGCGGTGGATGGAAAATGCGCGTTGAATTGGGTAAAATTCTTCTGCAGAATCCTGATCTGTTGCTGCTCGATGAGCCGACCAACCACCTCGATATCGAGAGTATTGAATGGCTGGAAGATTTCTTGAAGGACTATGCGGGAGCCATTGTGCTCATTTCCCACGACCGCACGTTTCTGGACAATGTGACCATTCGCACAATCGAGATTACGAAGGGAAAGGTATATGACTATAAGTTCTCCTACAGCAAATACATAGTTCAGCGTCAAGATGAAGTGGAGCGCCAGGAAGCGGCTGCAAAGAATCAGCAGAAGTACATTGAGGACACTCAAAAGCTTATTGATAAGTTCCGCGCGAAGAAGGACAAGGCAGCGTTTGCCCAGACCTTGATTCGAAAGCTGGAGAAGCTTGATAAAATTGAGGTGGATGATATCGATGGCACCAAGGTGCGCATCAGTTTTCCACCGGCGCCGCATGCAGGAAAGATTATTCTGGAGGGCAAGGCGCTTGGTAAGGCTTACGGCGAAAATCGCTTGTTCAGCGGAGTCGACGTTACCATTGCGCGCGGAGAAAAAATTGCGTTGGTCGGAAAGAATGGTGTAGGAAAGAGCTCGCTG
>JBILIX010000299.1:0-3408 GCA_044368835.1 Flavobacteriales bacterium
AGAGGCTCTGGCCTCGTGAATCGAGGCCGCACGCTCGATTAGCTGAACATCCCAAATCTCCAAAAATTCATCGGGAAAATGCGCCTGCTTCGCATAGGTTTTCAGCACTGTATTTCGTTGTAGCAATGCATGATTGTATGCTATCAGATCGTCGAGATACCCGCGCGACAATTGAGCCAAGGTGCTGTCCATAAACTTACGTCGCACCTCACTTCCCTCCCAGATGAGTTCAATGTCATAAGGGGTAATCATAACGCATGGAAGCAGACCAATGTGCTCGGCCAATCGATCATACTCCTTGTGATTTCTCTTAAATACTTTGCGCTGATTTCTTCTTACTGCGCAAATAACCTGTTCGGACTGGTCGCGTCTCGTGAACTCACCGGTAATCGCAAACTGATCAGATCCAAACCGTATGTTCTGCGAATCAATCGGATTGAAAAAACTCTTGCAGTTGCACAAGTAGTATATAGCATCCAGCAAATTGGTTTTGCCCGAACCATTTTTTCCAACGAAGCAATTTGCACTTGCATGGGTTTCGACACTCAACTCTTCATAGTTCTTGAAGTGATAAAGTGATAATTTTTGAAGTCGTATTTCGTCCATGCTACTCAATACCATTGAACACCAAAATCAGTGCTTCCCGACCCGAAGCTTACAAATTCACGATTGAGTTCCTCCATATAGAGATACTCATTTTCCAGCTCAACCATTGCATCCTCATCATCGTCGAGTACTACACTCCGATCTGATTCAATAAAAAGAGGCCAGGCATTCGATGGGTCGCGCGCGTCGAATGCCAAAATGTGACCTAGCCACTGTTGAGAAGATGCCTTATACACCCTGTAAAAATGAACATCCAACTTTGTACCTCTGATTTCGCCGCTGCGGCTTGATAAGAGCAAAACCGAGTCTGCCGATTCTTCATTCGACTCGTATTGATTTCTCAGATATAGCTTCGCAAGTGCTTCGCGGCTTTGCCATTCGGACGGCATTCGCGCAGTCGCTCCATGCTCACGGAGCATAGCATATAGCTGGTGCACCTGATCATTCATGCGGATCAATCGATTGACAACCGTGTCGGACGGCAAAATTCCATGCTCCAAATCGAATTCGGTCATATCGGTCAATAACTGACCTCTCTTGGATGCGGCGGCTTTGGCAAAAAAGGCAGTAACCTCTTTCTCTCTTCGAATGGGTTGCAGCAACGAAAAGTAGTCAAGCAATAAATCTGTGTTAAAACCATAACCCTCCTCCGAGCTGCTCTTTAAGCGCTTTAGCTCATTGCGCGCCTCCACAAGAAGTTGCGGAACCAAATAGCGATAGGATGTTACGGGAAGCCAACCACTGTCGGCCGCCATAGCCATGAGGTGATAAATACTTTGTTCATACTCATCGATAGCCAGCAGCTGCATCAGCTGGGGCAAGAGCGGAGCGGCCAAACGAACAGAATCGAACAGTGCTTCACAACCGCTGCCACCCATCTCATCAAACACAATAGGCGGCTCTTCGACCACCAGTTTTGCATAGGTGCGCCAGGCCCTGGCGGTTTTCATTCGCAACAATGCCGAAAGCAGCTCGAACTGATACTCTGCGCTATCCGGAAACGCGTTGAACTCTCGCACGAGAAAATCGATGTTTTGAGCTGATGTATCAGCCGCTAGCCCGGATAGCAACTTGGACTGAATATGCACAGCATCTTCACCTGTGAAATAGGGCAAGTCCTTCAACAAGTTACGCATCCTGGCTGCCGATTCTGCCGTAAAATCCATTTCACCGGTGATCTGCAATGCGCGCATTCGCTGCAATGAATCGACAGAGACCAAAGCGTCGAAGTAAGCAGCATCGCGCGATTGGAAGTGTGGATATGGAAAGAGCGTGTCGGTTGAACGGAAGGTTTCAAACGCGGTTCGATGAAAATCAGATAACCCTACAATCGAGTCATAACAAGCCAACATGTGATAGAACGACTTGTTGTGCAGAACCATGCGATGCAAGAATCGCTTGGTAGTGCCCGTATCTCCAACAACAAACTCAAAATTGGCCCCGGAATCACTCCATTGAACGCGCTCTGAAATAAGCTTCATATCAATCCCCAAAACAAGCGCGCGCTTATCATTCAGAAATGCATTCTTGTCCTCTCCGTCCGAAAATTCGTGATACCGCTGAAAATCCACCAGTATTGATTCTGCGCTGAGAGGGGCATTCAAGGTTAGAGAGGCATTGGTACCAAAAGGTGAATTCGCCGCGACTTCGAGATCAGCATTGAAAAGCATCGCATCCATGGAGGATGTGCTCTCCAGAGGAACATAAGGCAATAGCGTCGAAAAACACAACTCGTCATTCTGATAGGAATGACCTGTTCCCGATTGAGGATTCATCATTTGAAAAGAGTCGAACCATTTGCGGCGTATCGAATCATCCGACTCGTTTGTAGAAAGTGCCAGGTAGCTGAGGGCATTCATAACAAACATCGCATGTACACGCTCATTCTGTGTTTCACCCATCTCTTTCAATCCCGCGAACTCGGCCTCAATAGCGGCAAGGCCCTGGTGCTGCGTAAATCTGAACGCACCCAGCTCAAGATTTCTGTCTTCTGCAAAGGCGCGCATTAAACGCTGCAACTCATACTTGTCTTCATCGAGAAAGCCGGGCGTTTCAATTACATGGCGCTGAATAGTATAGTACGCGTTATTTTTTGAGTCGGTTGAAACTACCTCGAAATCGGGGCCCACATCGACATTAGAAACTTGGTCATACGATATCCCACGGGATGGAAGAGTCACACGAATCGCTCCATCCGGTGAAGTCCATTCGTTGTCGGATGATTCTGACTCATTGATTGTAAGATTATCAAAAAACTCCGCACCGAAACCAGCTTTCACCTTATCGCCCGTTGCAGCGAGTTTGAGAACGATGATTTCATCCGGCATCACAACAATTTGCTGCCTCTGATATTCACCCCTGCGTGTTTTATTAACGACATCAATTCCCGCATAACGTCCCACCTTGATTGCCTTCTTGGAAATCACTTCACCGGCCACCGTTTCGTAGAGTAAACTATCAATGATGGCGAGCAAATCAGAACTAGTATAACCCGTAATTGCATTGTATGACTTCAAACGAGTTAGCGAGTAATTTGCCCCGTTGGCCATATCGAGGCAAAGCCAGGTAGTTGACTCCTTCGTTGCACGCGTATGATATACCTCGGACGGAGCGCTCACCGAAACCACACCATCAGGCGTTGTAAAAGGCACGAATGGCCTATCGTATATACGCTTGTCAATTTCTTTGCGTCGCTTGGCATTGCGGCTACCCTTGTTGAGTGGGTTAACATCGTAACCCAATTCCCGCAAGGTTTCGATCACACCGCCTTCCCCAGGCAAATGTGCACAGCCCATAGCCGCG